>NZ_JBQXXK010000004.1:184173-315153 GCF_052656625.1 Melioribacter sulfuriphilus
ACAAATAAAATAAGCCTCGGTAAATACTGAGGCTTTTTCTTTTTTAATATTTTTGTGCGAAGGTTGCAGGTTCAATCCGTTGGCTAACGGACTGTCCCCGCTACAAACAAATAAGCCTCGGTAAATAACTGAGGCTTTTTCTTTTTTAATATTTTTGTGCGAAGGTTACAGGTTCAATCCGTTGGCTAACGGACTGTCCCCGCTACAAACAAATAAGCCTCGGTAAATACTGAGGCTTTTTCTTTTTGAATTTTTTTTGTACGAAGGTTGCAGGTTCAATCCGTTGGCTAATGGATTTATAAACGCATTGCTAATACCTTTTTAAATTCATCCACAAAACTAAATCCTGCGTTTCGGAATGAAAGCTCTCCCAAAGTATTACATCCTGGTCTTAAAACAAATTAAATAACAGTTTCAACAAAGTAGAAAGCAGTAACTATGGTGCACCAACCGTTCTAACTTTAAGTAGCACTCCACTTTTGAGCGAAATAGCGAAGAAAAAAATACTTTTTTTATTTGCTTTTTTTAGAGTTCGTGTAAGCACTGGTAGGAGCTAAATTTGCTAATTTCACGTAGTATGAAAAAGTCAAATTATTTAAAAATTTCAACCTGTTCTAAACATTGCATGTATGAAACATTTAGTATTTGGAAGTATTTCTCTATATAGTTAAAAAAAGAATTACTAATAAACCTAGTAATGTTATATAAATTGGCTTTCAGAAGTTTTCATAAATGAATTTTGCATTTGCGATTTTATTTTCCAGAATATTGTTCGTCAAATTTGTTAATTATTTTGATAAATTCGTTTGGTAGTTTGCCAACTACAAAATCAATTATTTCTTTAGGAATTTGTTTATAATAAGCTGAAGCTATTCCGCCTGTTATGCAAGCGATTGTATCACTGTCCCCGCCTATAGATATAGCAAGTCTAATTGCACTTTCAAAGTCTGAGCTTTCAAGAAAAGCTACGATTGCTTGAGGTACAGAACCCTGACAAGTGGCGTCAAACTTGTAAGAATGACGAATTTCATCTAACGTAAAATTGAGATTGTAATTAAAAGTAGATGATATAAAATCCTTTATTTCGTTTTTTGATTTGGCTTGTCGTGCAAGAAATATTGCCGTCGCTGTTGCTTGTGCTCCCTTGATTCCTTCAGGATGGTTATGTGTTACTTCCGCTGACTCTTTAGCTACTTTCATAACGGTTGCAATGTCATCATATGCAAAACCGACAGCACTTACTCTCATTGCTGACCCATTACCAAAACTACCGTAAGGTTTTAATGTATCCTGGCTTAACCATTTTCTGAAGTAACCGCCATAACCACGTCGAGGGTATTTTCTACCATATTCCCAAATAGTCTTGGCAAAATCTTTCTTATTCAGTATACAATCAGCTATGGCAATTGTTAATACCGTGTCATCTGTAAAATCACACTTTGGGCTAAACAAATCAAATTCGGTAGTTTTTAGGTTACTCCATTCAAAGACAGAACCAATTACATCACCAATAATTGCACCAATAATAGTATTTGAATTTGAAGTTAGAGGTTTTCGAAAACATTCGAGGTCAAAAATTGATTTTATATATTTTGGTGTTCTCGTCATCACATTACAATTTAGCATAACTATTATATCATAATGGGTCAGGTCTTTGGTATTGACTTTAAAGCAGCCACCATAATCATCAAGGAAATAAAAATGCTGATGGTGTGAAACTATTCTATTGCCTAAAAGAGAGTAATGGTTGCCAATCCTTGGAGTTTCAGGGAAAAATCGGGGGTGCGGTGTTCTTTTATTTAAAACTTTGCCTTTTTTTTCTTTTTCAGGATTAAAATTTCTGAATACAGCACATTCTTTTTCCAAATTTTCCCAAACAGTATCATCCACTTTCTCAACCGGTAATTCATCCCAATAATAGAAAGGATTATAATAAAAAATCAAATCTTTCCCGTCATTTAAAGCAAAATAGTAGTGGGACACATAAAGGGTATTTGAATGTTTTGACCTGTACAAGTCATTTATGAGTAGTCTTTTCCTTTTTGTGTTATGTCCAGAATATTTTTTCATATTTTTTTCCATTTATTTTTATAACTCATAACCTTTTTCGGTTATACTTTTTTTTGATTACTAACCAAGTTAAGCAATATTTATTAGAAATTTATACTTTATCATTTAACTCGTCTATATTAAAAATCTTGTCATATCTTTCTTTTTATAATTCCTGTTTGTTTATCAGCTTTGACACACTTCAAGAAATCTTTAAGTTTTGTATAAACTCATAATATTTTTTAATAATTTAAATTTCCAAAAAATCCTATAATTTAGCAATATAATATTTCAGAGAAATCAGAATCATCAACATCGATTTTTAAGGCTACAAATACCTAATGACTTTATAAGTATTTTGATTTCTTAAAAAATTCTTAAAAAAGTTTTTTCATCAGCTCAACATCAGCTTCTACAAAATATTATTGATTTGCTAATTAATAATTTGATACTTTGTAAAAATAGCATTCTATTTGAATTTCTTATGTAAACACTTTAATACCGATGCTTCCTATTTTTTTGGTATAACAAGAATTTTATTTTGCCAGTCTTCTTTTGAAAAGGAAACATAAAAGATCAGAGTGAGACCATATAGAGTATTGTTCCTTATATTATTCATAATGAAAAATTGTTTTGGGTAAATAGCTTTGTATGTATAGCACAAAATATGTTATATACACCGATTTTTATCTTTTAGTTTTTTGGAGGAACCTGACAAAACTTTGAAGTTCCTGATCTAATTTTTTTTTTTAACATCTTTTCTTTATTAATTCGATTCAAGAGAATTTTCTTTAGTTTAAGTTTTAGTCCAATAATTTTTGTTGATTTATTATCTCGTATACAAACATAAAGCCAAGCACCTCTCTAACTTTGCATAAACTTATTTTTATATAATTTATTTACTGAATTTTATATCTCATTCTGTAATGACGACCTATTGTATGTCTAATGATTTACTTGTTCAACTCTAAAAAATTTTATAGCAAACCTTCCATATAGATAGAGAATTCTGAACAAAAAGTTGCATTATGTTCATTCCATGCAAGATCTTTCATACGAATGAAACAATGTTCTCTAAGCTAAAGGTGCTAACCCTAAGTGTACACGCCATGTTTTGATGGATCTCGTAATATTTTTTTACTCATGTTGAAAGTAACTTTTTCAAATTTTACTTAGTTCAAAGTAAGTAACTAGTTTGAATAAATTAATCAGCTACTTCCGATTTTTTATAATGTATTTTTTCATAAGTTAATGTATACCTTTATTGTCTTTCAGGCGATACATAAAGAAGAAACAGTAGCAAAAATCTGGTAAAATTTCTTTTGAGCTTTTCAAGTATTACTTTTATAAATTTATCATGACTTTTATACATAAATACCTTTAGCTTTTTACATCCATTGATATTGTTTTTCACGTTGGTTGATAATATTATCTGCTTTTATATCTCTTAATCACTTTACTCTATTAGTCATTAGAGTATTCTTATCAAGAATATTCTAAATCTAATTTTGCTTTAACTCTATTTTTTATGAATCAAATATTTTATTATCTCTAGTTTTTATTCAATATTTTGAATGACTCTAATATAAGTGTTAATTTAATAATTATTTCGTCTATGCCCTTCAAGGAGCATTTTTTAGAAGAGCTTCGTTTATTTACGACTATATGATGTCCATAATTGTAATTTTGCTAACATAATACCTACACTATATCAAAAGGACTTTTAATACGTAAAATATCTCGCTGGATAATTTGAACATAGATTTTCATAGTTCCGAACCCTTATACCCCAAAATAACTCTTTATCATGCCTTTAATCTATACTTCATAATTATCTTAAAGATGGACTTAATTACTATAACGTAAAGAGTGAAAGGTTAAATGTTAAGAGAAAATTACTTATTAACTTTCATTTAGCAAAATCTTCTCTACCATGCTTATGTAATTTGGTATTTTCAGTTCGGTTATACTAACAATCTGTTATTAAGTAGATAAACTCTCTAATTTTTTTTGAATGCTCCAAATTAGACCTATTTAAAAATTGTAAGAAGATTCTCCGACATTTTTATGTGTTTTTATAATCACATAGCGTTTTGTATCAATACAGGGCATCTTTTATTTTACCATTTTATGCAATGTTTACTCACTTTTTTCAATTTCGATACATCTTTATTGATTCATATACTTACCATAAGTTCACTTTATCAATCCCGACTTAAATTATAGATAGCACACTTACAATCTTTACCTTTATTCTAAAGGCAAAAAATTTAGCAACACTTGATTCTAACTATAGATATGGTAATATAAAAATTACCGACCTTTCTTTACAATATTATCCTGTTATAGCCATTTTTCTTAAAATTTCTTTACATAGACATCAATCATACTTTATCGTTTTTGTTTAGATATTTTTGATAGCAACTTTAGTGTAAGTCTTTATTATAACTCAAAAATAATTTTGTAAAAAAAACTTATACTTAATAATGTGAAATTTTTATACCAGTTCTAACTTTGCTTAACAAGCCTGCCTACGCCGTTAAGGAGTATATTTTTATTCCATTAACGCAAATACTTGAGAGAGTTTGTAGTATCTCTTAAAACGGTATTTTACGATTTGTTCTAATAGACTTGCTAGTAGTTAAAACCGATGAGCGTTAGCAAAATTGGAAAACTCTGAGGACACCGAGTGAATAGGGAATAGATTCAGCTTCCCTCTTAAATCATCTTAAACTTTATTAGTGAAAAAATTGGCAAAGCGAGTATACGAGACTAAGAAAAAATAATTCATTATTAAAAATGATTTTTACTATGGAGAAATTATAAGCCCTGTCAGAACTGAAGGGTAATCTATAGCACATTATCAAGTTTAAATCTTTTTTCTAAATATTTTCTCACCGCCTCCCAAATGTGCGGACTGTCCCCGCTACAAATAAAATAAGCCTCAGTTAAATCACTGAGACTTTTATTTTGAAATGAGATAGTCAATTATATTATTAATGAGAGATAATAATTACAATAATTTTAACTACAATACGTGTTGATCACCATAGATTGGAAATGCAAAAAAGAGGAGCTTTGTCATTAAATTATAACTAAAAATAAATTTAAATCGAATTAAATTGACCTGCAATCCCGAACTTACTTTACTAAAATCTGATTTGATAAACTCTGATTTTGAGTAATCTTTATTAGCTCCAATATTCCTAAATATAATTCTGGTACGTGTAACATATTTAAATTTATTATTGAACTTAGAACACGTAATTTATGTTAGTTTTGCAAGCTCGACAAATATTGATGTACCGCCTTTCCTGAAAAACACTAAGGCTTCCTGAATTTTAGAGATTAGATCTAAACTGATAATAAAAAAGTACGATAATAGAGTGAGAAAAAATTCATTTTATTGTTGATACAAATCACTCTGTTGCTTAGCGGCACAAATTCTTTATAAAAATGGTGATATTTTGAAATCAAAAAAGGCAATAAGATGAATTTATTTATAGTTATACTGGCATTAATGTTTCTGTTTATCGTGCTAACTCTTCGGAAAGCTATTGGAATTTTTAGAGAATTGCGCTCCGAATAAGGAGAAAAATTAATCCCTATGAAACTTATTTCGTTTTAAGAGAGTCAAACGCATAGAAATTACACAACACACCCCTCATAAACACACCAAGTCCGATTAGTTCGCCCTAGCTAATCGGACTTTTTTTATTTCCCCGCACGGTTCAAGAATGTAATAGATGATTTATACCCATAATAAAATCACATCCCCAATATAACCAATACTTCATGATTTTGACCATCATTTAAAATTGGCAATTTGTTATCATCTATCTCATTTCCGTCCAGAGTAATTTTTTTAACACCCTTGTTGATACCCGATGGATTTTTTATTGTAATATTGTAAACAGCATTTCTAAATTTTCTTTTTACTTTTAACAGTTTCCATTGAGAAGGAATACACGGATCGACGATAAGGCCATTGAAGTCGGGACGAATGCCCAGAATATATTGTGAAATTGAGACAAAGGACCAGGCGGCGGTGCCTGTAAGCCATGAATTTTTTGCTTCGCCGTAAGTAGGTGCATCTCTACCGGCTGTCATCTGACTATATACATATGGCTCAGAGCGATATGTATCTATTTGTTCTTCCTTTTTTGAAGGACAAATACTGAGATAATATTCAAATGCGCGTTCGCCCCGTCCGACAATTGTTTCAGCAATTTGGATCCAGGTATTGTTATGAGTAAAGATTCCTGCATTTTCTTTATAACCCGGTGGATACGAACTAATTTCTCCAAGATGCGGATAGTAAATTGAATAAGCGGGTTGTTGAAGAATTATTCCGTTCGGAGTAGCAAGGTATTTTTTAACGCTGTCGAGCGCTTTGAGTGCGTAACCATTATCAAGACCGGCTCCACCCAGTACACACCAGCCCTGACTTTCAATAAAGATTTTGCCTTCTTTATTTTCTTTTGAACCAACTTTTTCTCCGTATGAATCGTAAGCTCGAAGGAACCATTCTCCATCCCAACCGTGCTTGTATATTACTTTTCTCATTTCAGCAGCTTTGTTTCTATAATTGTCCGCATCCTGATTTTTACCGATAAAATTAAGAATGGCAGCCATCTCGTCACATGCCCGGCAAAATAAGCCGGCTATCATAACCGATTCAGCTATACGATCATTTTCGATGTGTCCCGCCAATTGGAAACTTTCACCCGGTGTAGTCGAGAAACAATTCAAGTTGAGGCAATCGTTCCAGTCAGCGTGCCCAATAAGTGGTAAGCCGTGCGGACCTCTGTTGTTCAAAGTATAATTCAATGAAAGGTGAAGATGGTCTATCAATGTTGCGCTGGAGTCAGGTTTATCAGCGTATCCGATTTTTTCATCGAGTATTGAAATATCGCCTGTTTCTTTAATATATGCCGAAGTGGACAAAATAAGCCAGAGAGGATCGTCGTTGAATCCACCGCCTATATCGGTATTCCCTTTTTTGGTCAAAGGTTGATATTGGTGATAACATGTTCCATCTGAAAGTTGAGTCGATGCAATATCGAGAATTCGCTGACGCGCACGTTCGGGTATCATATGTACAAATCCCAGAATATCTTGATTACTATCTCGATAACCCATACCTCTTCCAATCCCCGATTCATAAAGCGATGCTGACCTCGACATATTGAACGTTACCATACACTGGTACTGATTCCAGATATTTACCATTCTATTAACATGCTCGTTATCCGTCTCTACGTTATAAATCGAAAGAAGTCTATCCCAATAAGACCTCAGTTCATAAAATGATTTTTCTACATTTTCCGACACGAGGTATTTCTCTTTTACTTTTAGAAACTCGTCTTTTCTAATTTTTCCGTCGGGTAAATATTTTTCCTCTGGTGGATTTTCGGCATAACCAAGTATGAAATTGATTTTTTTCGACTCGCTTGACTTCAATTCAATATCAATTTGATGAACACCTATAGGGAGCCATCCATAAGCAATACTGTTTCTGCATTTGCCTTCGATTACTGCAATGGGTGCATCGAGTCCGTAATGAAGCCCAACGAATGCATCTCTGCTCGTGTCATATCCCGAAACTGTTTCGCTACAGGCAAAATATCCGTAATGATTGCGTCTTTCCCTGTATTCAGTTATATGAAAAATTGTGCCGTCTTCAACTTCTACCTGTCCCGTAGAATAATTTCTCTGGAAGTTTGTCATATCGTCATATGCTTCCCACAAACACCATTCGATAAAGCTCCACATTCTGATATTCTTTTTTTCGTTTGACATATTTTTTAATTCCACATGCCAAACTTCATTGCGCGCACCGATTGGAACAAAATAAAGAATGGATACTTCAAGTCCATTCTTTTGACCGGTTATTTTTGTATAACCGAGTCCGTGGCGGCATTCATATTTATCCAGAGTTACTCTCATCGGTTTCCACATTGGATTCCAAACCATGTCGCCATCTTTGATATAAATATACCTGCCATTGCTGTCCATGGGTATATTATTATATCGGTATCTTGTCAATCTTCTCAAACGCGCATCCTGATAAAAGCTGTAACCGCCCGCAGTATTTGATATTATACCGAAGAAACTTTCTGTTCCGAGATAATTAATCCATGGCAATGGCGTATCTGGTTTTGTTATTACATATTCTCTCTTTTGATCTTCGAAATGTCCGTATTTCATTTTATTCCCTGATTGTTGCCCTTTTAATTTGATTATTTACACCCACAAAAAATAAAAATAATTTTCATTATTGCTTTTATCATTTTGATAAATCATTATTTTTTTTACAATTAATCTTCAGGTCTCTTTTCTTAATTGTACTTTCCATCAGAATTTCTTTATTAAATAATAGGACGCCAGTTATTTAATTTGATTCGTATTGATGATATAAACAAGTTATTATGTATTTTCCAAAATCGTTTCATCTATTTTAAGGGCTTAATAATTATATCAGCGTAATTTCATCGATCTCCGACTCAAGCTTTTTTATCTAAACACAATGATATTTATATTGGTCGGTGTGCAACGCTCAATCGGAATATATTTAAGACAAATCCAATCAAACATATTACGGTGAGTAAATTATGAGGTGTAAAAAGCAAGAATGAAATTTACGATACAAAATCAATTTCTTATTAAGAAGAAAACTCTCTAATTTTAATTTGTGCCGCTCGTTCAATGACGAGTAGCATTTCGTAATCCGTCAGTTTTATTATGTTTGTAATCCATTTCTTGGTTATTTGATGAAGTTGTGTGTTAATAAAAACCTGCGTATAATTTATGCCATTACGCTAATCTCAGTAATGGGAGTAGCGAGTATAACCCCTGCTTTTCCCGATATTGCTGCGTATTTCAATTTAAGTGGCAAAGAAATCGGTTTGTTAATCGTCTTCTTTACACTGCCAGGAGTAATATTAACTCCAATACTTGGAATACTCGCAGACAGATATGGCAGAAAGAATGTTCTCGTCCCTTCGCTGCTTTTGTTTGGATTTGCCGGCATTGCATGTTTCTTCGCTGGCAAATTCGAATACCTCCTAATACTAAGATTTATACAAGGAGCTGGTGCAGCTTCGTTAGGCTCTTTAAATGTAACATTAATAGGGGATTTATTTAAAGGCAGCCAGCGAGCAGCGGCTATGGGGTATAATGCAAGCGTATTAAGTATTGCTACTTCGGCATACCCATTAATTGGTGGTTTGCTTGCCAGTATCAGATGGAGTTACGTCTTTATTCTGCCAGCCTTTGCAATCCCGGTTGCTTTTATTGTGATAACTAATCTTGACAGCTCAGAAACTCCCCACACACAGACATTGAGAGAATATCTTTCCAATGCGTTGAGAACAATTAAATCTCTGGATGCAATAATTCTCTTTTCCATTAGTCTTGTGACTTTTATACTCTTATATGGTTCATATTTGACATACCTTCCGTTTTTATTGAATAAAACTTATAAGTTTAATTCTGCACACATCGGTACAATAATGTCAATTATGTCATTTACTACGGCAATAGTTTCTTCACGTTTGGGTAAACTATCCACGATCTTATCTTATAAAAAAATAATGTTTATTTCTTTCCTATTTTACGGTACGGCGTTGATTACTCTGTCACTGAGCCATACAATATCACTTCTCATATTATCAATTATCATTTACGGCGTAGGACAGGGATTGAATTTACCTACAATACAGACTCTGCTGAGCAGTATTGCACCATTTGAATACCGAGCGGTATTTATGTCGGTCAATGGTATGGTTCTAAGAGCCGGACAAACGATAGGGCCGGCATTGATGGGAATTGCATTTAGTTTAGGCGAACTTCAGGCCGTTTTTTATGCTGGTGCATTCCTTGCTTTCCTGGCACTGATACCGATCTCGTTGATAAAAGTCAATCGAGTATAACGCCTGCAAATTTAAGATAGACGGTTTCTTCCATTGCTGTAAGACGCGGATGGTCAAGAGATGCGTGATTGAAATAAATTATTCTTGCATAATGGCCAACTTTATTTGCCGCATTGTTAAGTACGTTAATAAATTCATTGTCCTTTAAATGATGAGAGCATGAAGAAGTAAACAGAATGCCACCTTTTTTTATTACACTCATTGCCAATCGGTTCAATTTTTCGTAGCCTTTAATTGCAGTGGGAAGACTTTTCTTGTTTTTTGCAAAAGCTGGCGGATCGATTATTACCACGTCGTACTTTCTGCCTTCATTAATCTTTTTATTCAGAAAATCGAAAGCATCGTCAACTACAAAGGAAGCATCGACAGAAAAAGAATTTAATTTGAAATTGTGTTCCGCCCTTTGAATTTCCTTTGCTGAAGAATCCACAAACGTTATACTGTTGCAATTGTTAAAAGCCGCTTGTAAACCGAAACCGCCCGAATTACAAAAACAGTCGAGCACATCCATTCCTCTGCAAAACTGTCCCGCATATTGTCTGTTATCACATTGATCAAAATAAAAACCCGTTTTATGACTATCCGAAAAATCAATTTCATACTTTACAAAACCGTCATCAATAATTTCCCTTTCCATCCTTCCTTCATAAACGTAATCCTCAACTGGCAAGCCTTCAAGCTTTCTGAAATACTCTTCGTTTTTAGTAAATATATTTTTTGCACCAAATTCGTTCTTCAATATTTCAGTTATAATACTAATAATTTTTTCGATACCGATCGAATATACCTGCAAGACATATGTATCATTGTACTTATCAATTATCAATCCCGGTATCAAATCGCCTTCGCTGTAAATCAGTCTGAAAGAATTCCTTTCAGGGTATACTTTTTTCCTGTAAGCATAAGCGTTCAATATTCTTTCCTTTAATAGCTCATGTAAATTAACTTCCTTCAGCTTGCTTATAATTCTTACACTTATCAGCGAGTTTTTGTTGTAGAAACCCAATCCCAAAAACTTCCTGCTGTTGTCCAGTACTTGAACTAGTTCACCATTTTCAGGACTGCCTTCGATAAACCTTATTTCATTGCTAAAAATCCAGAGGTGTCCTTTTTTAATCCTTCTTTCTTCGTTTTTTCCGAGAATGACACTGTTCATATTTTTATGAAAATTTTTTTAAACATATTTTTTTATACAGGAAGATAAGCAAAATTTATCGTAAGATTTCATATATTCGTATCAATAAACAGAAGTCTATTATGAAAACATATAAATTATTAATTGTATTGTTTTTATTCATTGCATTCGGATGTCAAAAAAACGACCAGTCCGAACAAACAACAAAAAAGTCAAATGAATTTGCCCATACTGTCAAAGTTGAAGACGTTATTCAGGTGAAAAATTACACTTATCTAAACGTGGACGAAAAAGGCAATAAATATTGGATAGCAGTACCAAAAGCTGAATTCAACAAAGGTGAAGTTATTTATTTCAACAATTATATGGAGATGAAGAACTTCAAAAGTACTGAATTGAATAAAGTATTTGATTCGCTATTTTTCGTCGATTATGTAGAAAAGCAACTCGGGACGGGGACACTTACAACACCCCAAAAACCTAAAATTGACAAGCTCGAAATTAAGGTGGAACCACTTCCTGGCGGAATAACAATAGCAGAACTTTATGCTAAATCCGATGCCTACAAGAATAAGGTCGTAAAAATTAGAGGCAAAGTTATAAAAGTTAATTCCGGAATAATGGGCAAAAATTGGGTTCATATCCAAGATGGGACAAGCAAAGACGGTAACTACGATTTAACGATTACAACAAATGAAAATGTTAATCCAGGCGAGGTGTTAACTTTTGAAGGGAAAATTACACTCGATAAAGATTTCGGCTACGGCTATTCATATAAAGTTCTGATGGAAGAAGCCAGGACATACAAAACATTATAGATTTTCAAATCAGAGCAAACTTTTAGAGAAATACTCACACCCTCGAAAAAGGGTGTGAGTATATCAAATAATTATTCCAGTTCAAGTACAACAACCGATGTAGCAGGCAGTTCTACCTGGAGTTTATTTCCACTTAGTTTAAACCCCTTGAATGAAGCGGGTTTAATTCTTTCCGGATTTTCAAAAGTATTATGATCCTGAACTTTTTCCGATGTAAGTATTCTGCCTATGCATTTGCTTACATTCGTACCTCTCAGGTCGATTTCGACATTGTGTTTATTGCGAATGTCGATATTTACAAGCGATATATGAATTTTACCATTTTCATCTTTCGAAGCAGAGCAAGAAATTGCATCAAGGGATTTACCGTTGACCGTATATTTTTCTGAAGTTACATTAACTGGCAACATTGTTGCGTCGTGATGAACGTTGTACATTTCCATTACATGATAGGTGGGAGTAAGAATTATTTTTTCCTCATTAGTCAAAATTACTGCCTGTAGTACGTTTACTGTTTGAGCCAGATTAGCCATTTTAACCCGGCGGCAATGATTGTTGAAAATGTTCAAAGTTGCACCTGCAAGTATCGCATCTCTCATTGTATTCTGTTGATATAAAAAGCCTGGATTTGTACCGGGTTCTACGTCGTACCAGCCACCCCATTCATCAACAGCCAGAGCCACACGATTTTGTGGGTCATATTTATCCATAATATTTATATGTCCTTCGACAATCTTTTCCATTTTGAGTGCTTCTTGCATTGTTCTGAAGTATTGGTCTTCAGTAAAATCGGTGGCTGAACCTTTTGCGTTCCAATCAATTACAGCATAGTGATGAACTCCTATCCCCTCGATAAGATTCAGTGGAATATTTTTAAGCAACACTTCAGTCCAATTGTAATCATCGCCAGCGGCACCCGAGGCAATTCTGAATAATTTAATATTTGAGCTGCCGGGCAAATAAGTTGCATAGGTTCTGTAAACATCTGCATAATGTTCTGGTCTCATATGACCGCCGCAGCCCCACGTTTCGTTTCCAACTCCCCAGTATTTAACGTTCCAGGGTTTTTCCCTCCCGTTTTTTTTGCGTAGGTCGCTCATTGGACTTCTGCCGTCGAAGTTCATGTATTGTACCCATTCTGCCATTTCTCGGACGGTTCCGCTGCCAACGTTGCCCGATATATACGGTTCAGCTCCCAGTTGCTCACACAGATCCATGAATTCATGAGTGCCAAAACTGTTATCCTCAGTTACGCCGCCCCACCAAGTATTAACAATTGTCGGTCTCTCGGATTTAGGTCCAATTCCATCTTTCCAGTGATACGTATCGGCAAAGCATCCACCCGGCCATCTCAGTACAGGTACTTTCATTTTTCTGAGGGCTTTTACTATATCGTTTCTTATGCCTCTGGTATTAGGAATAATTTTGTTTGTGTCCCCGACGTAAAACCCATCATAAATACATCTGCCCAGATGTTCAGAAAAATGTCCGTAAATATTTTTGTCGATTTTGTACTTGCCCAAATCGGCGTTGATTATAATTTTGTTTTGAGCGTTAAGAGTGACGAAAAGTAGAAACAAGAAGATTACAAGCCGTTGCATTAATTCCCCCTTATTTTTTAGTTATAGTTTATATTTTTGCTTGAACCATTCGTATGCTGCATTGATCTGTTTCGTTTTTTTCTCTGCCAATACCTTAAGTTCATCTCCAAGATCGCTAACTCTGTCCGGATGATATTTCGAAATTAAGTCGAGGTAACGCTTGCGTATGTATGATTTAGTAACTTTTCCCGATAAGCCCAGCAATTTACCGTAGTATTTTGCTTTTTCGAAGTCGGTTGCTTTTGTAGGATCGAATTCCTCATCATCCGAAGAAGTTCTTTTTTCAAACTTTTCAAAGCGTTCGTATTTCTCGTACTTTTCGTATTTCTCATATTGTGTATAAGTTTTCTCCTCTTTTCGGGAAGACTTTCTGTGAGTCTTTTGTCTGAAATAGAATCCAACAATGTCGTTGACAGAAGTGAAAAGTTCCGAACTGTTATCACCAATATTGAACAGGTAATCGAGCATAAACAAATTAACATTATACCAATCGGTATCTTTAATTTTTGCGGAGTTCTCAATTAGATTCTGTTTAACAGTATCAATTTTCAAATTGGGTCTTAATTTAATCAAAATATTATTTTCAACGACTGGAGTAACTATTTTCAGAAGCGAGTTGACCCATCTGTCCGAACTCATTTCAAGGATTAATGTATGGAGCACAAGGAATTCGTTATAAACTTCGTCTGAAGGAACTGTAACAGAAAGTTCAGGCGAATAACTGATGCATTGAAGGTGGCCGTATGTCGTAAACATCAGTTCATTGAGTGTCTGGTCAGTATCCATATCGAACCACTTCTTACAAGTGCTTTCTACAGCTTGAGGCACAAACATACTCTTAAATTCATATGAGGCTTTAAAGCTAGAGTTCAAAAAGTTTTGCGAAAAACCTGCAAGAGCCGAATGAGTTGTACCTATTGCAGTCCATATACTCTTGTAAATTGCATCATAGATGTAAAACGCCTCGTCGTATCTTTTCTGTTCAAATACAAAATCTGCAGCTTCTCTTAATTTACGTATGTTCATAATACAATTTTTTTCATAATCTATATTACAAGTATAAAAAAAACCTGCCAATATTTTAATTATAAAGTAGCAAGAAATCTTTCCAGCTTTTTTGATACTTCCGAAGCTAATTCTGCCAGAGCAGAATTTTTAACTGCCTGCATCGATTCCAGTGGATTAACAACACTTACCTGAACTGTGCCATCATGTTTTTCTTGAAGTATTATATTGCATGGAAGCAAAACCCCAATATTTTCTTCCATCAAAAGAGCCTTATATGCAAGTGGTGGATTGCAGGCACCAAATATCTTATAATTTCTGAAATCAACGTCGATCTTTTTTTTAAGAATATCTTTTACATCAATTTCAGTTAATACACCAAATCCTTCCTTTGGTAAAGCACCTTTAATTCTATTCTCTGCTTCGTCAAATGAATAATTTACGACCTTGGAATTATAATAAGTCATTTTCCCCTCCTTTAATTAATTTTAAAATTCATTATCACAACTATAGTAATAATAACAGCTCCGATTAAATTTATGATGACTCCTGGCAAAGCCATATTTTTAATTTCCAATTTTCTGCTGCTGAATACAATTGCATTAGGGGGCGTGGCTACTGGCAACATAAATGCGCACGAGACAGAAAACGTAGCCGGCAGCATCAACAACATTGGATTAATATCTAATTCGTAAGCCAGAGATGCAAGAATTGGCAATAAAATTTGCGCCGTTGCTGTGTTGGATGTCAGTTCTGTCAAAAAAGTTACGATCAAACAAATTGAAAAAATCAAGTAATAAGGATGAAGTCCTTTTAAAGTAATAAATTGTTTACCTATAATTTCAGATAACCCCGAATCAACGAAAGCGTATGCCAGGCCAAATCCACCTCCAAATAGAAGTACAATATCCCACGGAATTTTATTAATAGCATCCCTTTCGAGTACGAATCCTATATCACTGTTAGAATAACTTACGGGTATCATAAATAGAAGAAGAGCCATTGCAATTGCGATAGTGCCATCATCTATAAATTCACTATTAGGCATCAATTTTGTCCAACCTGGAATTACAAACAAACCGGTATTGATATCACTACGGAAAATCCAGAGAAGCGAAGTGGCGACAAATATAATCAGTACCGATTTCTCACCACCCTTTAATTTACCGAGTGTACTTTTCTCTTCTTTAATAATTAACCTGTCAATACTAATTTCATCCGTAGTTCTATAAATTATTCTATTCAATAGAAACCACACAAACGCAAGCAATGTAATTGTAATTGGCAGAGCAAGCATCATCCAGCGGGCAAAAGTAATTTGCTCATACTCAGGAAAGTTGATCTTGAAGACACGTTGAAAAACAAGATTAGGGGGAGTCCCGATAGGCGTAGTAAGCCCTCCAATCGAACAGGAATACGCTATTGCGAGCATTAATGCAATTGAAAAATTTTTTACATCGTTGTTTTTATTTTCCTCTTCAACTTTTTTTATTACTGACAATCCGATTGGTAGTAGCATTACAGCAGTAGCAGTATTTGAAATCCACATAGAAATAAAAGCAGAAGCCAGCATAAAACCGAGAATTATTTTGCCCGGCGAATTCCCCAGCAAATAAATTATGTTCACTGCTATTCTTTTATGCAGTTTCCATTTTTCCATTGCTATAGCAATAATAAACCCACCTATGAACAAAAAAATTGTCGAATTAATGTAAGCCTGGGAAATTGATTTAGCGGAGATTACACCAGTCAATGGAAAAATTACAAGCGGGATTAGCGAAGTTGCAGCCAGTGGTATCGATTCGGTAATCCAAAGTAGTGCCATCAAAGTAGCCGTGGCAGCAACAATTTCGGCTTTTTCATTTCCAGCACCAAGTTCCAGCAGTAAGTAAACTGCCATCGATAAGACTATACTAACTATAATCGTAATCTGTTTTACTTGGAAAACCCTTTTCATTTATTTTATTTATTCTTGTTTTGGATAAATCACATTGAACAAAGCTGAATAATCTTTATCCGCCAAATTCATATCAATTCCTTGCAGAAGTATGTTTTT
The DNA here is from genome assembly GCF_052656625.1 of Melioribacter sulfuriphilus. Classification (NCBI taxonomy): domain Bacteria; kingdom Pseudomonadati; phylum Ignavibacteriota; class Ignavibacteria; order Ignavibacteriales; family Melioribacteraceae; genus Melioribacter; species Melioribacter sulfuriphilus. Next base: position 200,772 of record NZ_JBQXXK010000004.1, read on the forward strand.
GACTTTTTCAATAATCTCTGTATTTACTTTTTTTTCTGAAAATTCTTCGTTAATAAGATTAATGTCCTTTAGCATGTGCTTTAAAGGGAAATTCGCTTTATCGAAATCTCTCTTCAGCATCCCATTCAACTTTTTATCGAATGTAGGAGCATATAGCGAACTCTTTCTAAGAATTTCCATAAATTGATTTACGTCCACATTACTCGAAAGGACATAACCAAGACTCATCGAAAAGACCGAAGTAAGCGATGCGATCATTTGATTTAATGCGAGCTTCATCGCCGAAGCACTTCCTACCTCACCGATGTGATAAACCCCGTCACCAAAGTTCTTCAATAACTTTTTCCACTTATTGTAATTATCTTTCGAAGCGCCAACCATCACAATTAACTGCCCTTCTTCGACTTGCGGGATGCTACCCAGAACCGGGGCTTCGATGTATTCACCTTCGTATTCCTCGATCCTGTTTTTCAGTAAAAGACTCTCCTTTGGTGAAATGGTACTCATCTGAATTAAAGTTTTTCCTTTGAAGGGAATTCTTTCAGCAAACAACGTTTCGTTTATTGCGTTAAAATCCGTGAGCATTGTAATTATCACCGATGTTTCCCTTATTGCATCAGCAGGCAAATCAAATACTTTTGCCTGATGTTTTTTCAGGCGTTCAGTTTTGGATTTTGTTCTATTAAATACAAATAAATTGTAGCCCGCTTTCAACAATCTGAAAGCCATTGGTTCTCCCATTAATCCGGTACCGATAAAAGCTACCTTCATTAACTTACTCCTTATTTAATTAATTGGACTATATCAAGTTCAATTTCTTCTTCGCAAAAGAACGGCTCTCCATAATCCTTCCCGATTTTGAAACCGAAAACTTTTGCACGTGCTTCGATATACTTGAGAAAATTCGGCTGACTTATGAACGTCTCGGGCTCATGACTGTCGGGATTGTAGAACTGAGATTTATATGCACGCACGGCATTCATTTTTGTTTCGAACGTTTTACTTATATCAATTACAAAAGAAGGTTTGAATTCATAAGTTTGCATATAATAAAAAAGTCGTTTGGGTCGATAAGCTTTCTGCTCTGTTGAGATTTTAGGCAATCCCGAAAAGAAGAATGCTTCTTTGACAAGATTTCCAACACCAATATGGTCGGGATGGCGGTCGTTGAAGTAGGGCGCAAAAATTATTTTCGGTTTGTATTCCCGTATTTTACGAATTAATGTACGCAGATAATCTTCGGAGTGTTTAAGATTACCATCTTTAAATCCGAGATTTTCCCTGTGTGTCAGTTTAAGTATTTGGGAGGCTTCCTCAGCTTCTTTTAACCTGAGTTCTGGTGTGCCACGCGTTCCGAGCTCTCCTTGAGACAAATCCACAATACCGACTTTGTATCCTTCGCCGGTTAATTTTGCAATTGTACCACCCATCGATAATTCAGCATCATCAGGATGAGCAGCAAATATAAGTATATCGAGCTCCATAGTATCCATTCATATTTTTATTTATTAATATGTATAAAATTTTTGTGAGTGCAAAATAGTTCATTATGCGAGAAAATAATTATATTCGTGAGACAAATTTTTCTAATCTAAATTATGAACGAAAAATATGAAGCGGTTATTGGACTCGAAGTCCACGCACAATTATTAACCGACACAAAAATTTTTTGCGGATGTTCGACAAAGTTCGGCTCTGCACCGAATACAAATGTGTGTCCCGTTTGCCTTGGACAGCCGGGTGTTCTGCCTGTGTTGAACAAAAAAGTTGTTGAATATACAGTATTAATGGGACTTGCAACAAATTGCACAATTAATCGTAAATCAATTTTTGCCAGAAAACATTACTTCTATCCCGACCTGCCGAAGAATTACCAGATTTCACAATACGAAGAACCGATATGCGAACACGGATATATAACTATTGAACTAAAAGATGGAACAAAGAAAAAAATTGGGATAACTAGAATTCATATGGAAGAAGATGCAGGTAAATCGATTCACGATCAGGATTTCGATACATTGATTGATTTGAACAGAACCGGTACTCCTTTAATGGAAATTGTCAGCGAACCCGATATCAGAACTCCGGAAGAAGCATATTTATATCTGAACAAGTTAAAACAGATTCTTACTTATCTCGGCATTTGCGATGGTAATATGGAAGAAGGGTCTCTACGGTGCGATGCCAACATATCGGTACGTCTTAAAGGAGAAACAAAATTTGGGACAAAAACAGAAGTAAAAAACATGAACTCGTTCCGTAACGTGGAACGCGCTCTGGCATTCGAAATTGAACGTCAAATCGATTTGCTTGAAGATGGGAAAGAAATCATTCAGCAGACACTATTGTGGGATGCCGATGCCAATGTCGCCCAGCCAATGCGTTCCAAAGAAGAGGCTCACGACTATCGCTATTTCCCCGATCCCGATCTTATGCCGGTAGTAATTGAAGATAAAATGCTCGGCGAATTAAAAAGCCACATGCCAGAACTTCCCGACGCTAAGAAAAATCGTTTTATCGAAAAATATGCGCTACCTCCCTACGATGCAGAAATTCTTACATCTTCACGAGAACTTGCAGATTACTACGAAAAAATTCTTACCGTAACAAACGATTTTAAATCCGCCAGCAATTGGGTCATGACCGAAGTTTTGAAAGTTATCAACGAAGAAAAAATTGATATTTCCAGATTCCCCGTAAGTCCAGAAAACCTTGGCAAGTTGATTGAATTGATAAACAACAAAACAATTAGCGGCAAAATTGCCAAAGATGTTTTTTCAGAAATGCTTAAATCCAATAAAGACCCTGAAACTATCGTCAAAGAAAAAAATCTTGTACAGATAACCGACTTTTCCGAAATCGAGTCAATTGTAGAAAAAGTTCTATCCGAAAATCAAAAGCAGGTGGAAGAATTCCTGGCTGGCAAAGAAAAAGTGCTCGGCTTTTTAGTAGGCCAAATAATGCGCGAGACAAAAGGAAAAGCCAATCCACAAATTGTCAATGATATTTTGAAGGATAAGCTGAGCTCCTTAAAATAAAGAGGGTTATTTATTGAATACTTCGGCAATTGATTCTTCAATCGGAGCCGGCGAAAGTCCGTATGATTTGAGTTTGTCAATATTTAGAGAAACGTCATAAACTTTATACGGATAGCCAATCTCATCCATCGTTGTTTTGATCAACAAATTTTCATCGATTCCTGCCTGCTTAGACGCCAGCTTAATTAAATCGTATCTCGATAACCTTTCATTTCCACCAAAGTTTATGGTATCGCCTCTAATATCTTCAATCTCTATTAACTTCTTAATCATTCTTGCTGCTTCAATCAAAGAAAGGGGTGTGCGGAATTGATCGGTGAATAACCTAACTGTCTCGTGATTTTTTAATTTTTTCAGAGTTTCCTGAAAAAAATTAGTCGAATGATTCAGGCCGAAACCAAAGAGTAATGCTTCTCGAAGAATAATATAATTACCTGTAACTTCCTTTATTTTCTGTTCTCCCATCAACTTCGTTTCAGCGTACAATGATACTGGTATTAGTTTTGCGTTTTCGTCAAGGTAAGAACCTCTGTATCCAGCATAGACGAGGTCGGTTGACAAATAAATAATCCTGGCATTATAACGTTCGCATAATTCTGCAATTTTCTTCGTAACATTTACATTAATATCATAGACATATTTACGCGGCAATGAATCTGCTTTTTCGTTGTTCGATACTGCTGCGGTATGAATAACTATTTCAGGTCTAAAATTCTCAAATACTTCCTCAAGTTTAATATAATTATCCAGTTGAAGCTGAATGGAATTGTACTGGTTGCAATTGCCGATATTTTTATAGTATTGAGTTAAGATGATGTGTTTTTCCGAAAGATGATAATTGAGATATTGCCCGAGTAATCCACTACCTCCTGTAATGAATATTTTCATATTTTCTTTTATATCATTTATTATTAAACTTAGATAACAATTTAATATTATTTTACAATAAAGAAGAACTCTAAATGAAACAATTATTAGGCGCACATACATTTGTCAAAGGCGGACCTGCATCGGCTATCGAAACGGCCGAGAAACTTGGATTTACAGCAATCCAGATTTTCACCAAAAACAACAATAGATATTTTGAACGCGATTTAACTGAAGACGAAATTAACGACTATAAAGAGAAACTTAAAAATTCGGGAATTAAGTTCGTTGTTTCGCACGATTCATATTTGATAAATCTTTGTTCAAAAGATCCAGAAGGTTTAAAAAAGTCGCGAGCAGCTTTTATAAAAGAGCTTGAAAGATGCGAGCAGCTCGGCATACCTTATTTGAATTTTCACCCCGGAGCCCACGGAGGACAGGGAGAAGAAGACGGCCTTAAATTAATTGCTGAATCGCTCAATTATGTTCACGAAAAAACTAAAGGATTTAAAGTAAAAAGTATGCTCGAAGCAACAGCCGGGCAGGGGACAGCACTTGGTTATAAATTTGAGCACCTCCGTAAAATTATCGATATGGTAGATGAACCGGAGAGAATAACGGTTTGTATCGACACCTGCCATATTTTTGCTGCAGGTTACAACATTCGCGACGCAAAAGAATATAAAAAAGTAATGAAGGAATTCGACGATATTATCGGGCTCGATTTATTGAAATGTATTCACATGAACGACAGCAAGAAAGAATTGGGCAGTAAGATAGATAGGCACGAACACATTGGAAAAGGATTCATCGGACTCGAAGGTTTTTCGAACATCATGAACGATAAAAAGATTGAACATGTGCCAAAAATTCTCGAAACTCCCAAGGGCAAGGATCAAAAAGAAGATTTGGAAAATATTAAAGTATTATTGAGCTTAATTAAATAGATTAGTTTATACGCAGCACCATTATTCCGGTTTGTTTTGAATGTGATTTGATATATTCAGAGAGAGGGAGTTTTGAAATCTCAACTTTTTTTCCTATGTCTGGAGCATGTAGCAAATATATTCTTCCATCATTCCCTTTAAGTGCAATCCCTGTATGAGAGATATCGAGTCCCGGGATATTGGTAGTTATGCCGATTATATCGCCACTTTTAATTTTATCTTCTATTTGCCCTATCATATTTTGAGGAATGTAAAAGTATTCTCTTGATGAAATCTCATTCTCAATAATAGCAATAGAATCCGTCAATTCCTTGTTACCTGCTAACTGTTTATAGCTTTTCGTATGAGTCGACATAAAATTAATTTTTTTATTGTAGGGAATTCCACCAATTTCTCTTGTTATATCTTTACCAATTCCTCTTTTTTCCATTTCATAAATCCAGTCTGAAAAATAATGGAGACGCGAGGCATAACCATTCATAATTCCATTTCTATATCTTATTTTTTCAATTTCTTTAAGAAATGCATTGAAGGAGGTATCATTATTTTTGATACACCTTGCCAGAGCAACTGTGGCTTCGACAAATGTATAGCAATCAAGACCTTTTAGATTAATAATCAATGATTCTCTATCTGCTGCTTCGAGAGTATGCGCTTGATAATCTGTCCCGATAAAACTTAATCCGATTTGCTCTATTATTTCATTAATTGGTCTTCCACTTAATTCCATTTTGTATGCCAGCTCAAATTTATTACGGCACACAGCAACATCTTCAGGACTGTAAACCTGTGCATTTGTAATAAATGTTATTAACATCAGCAGTAAAAAAAGTAAAAGGAAATTAAGTTTATTCATAATTGCTCTTACGTTAATCAGAACGGTTCTTCAGATTCGGTATCGCCTTGAGTTATTTCTTGTCTAAATTTTTCTAAATTTTCGAATCGGGCGTATTCCTTGATAAATTTCAATTTAATTTCGCCTATCGGACCATTACGTTGTTTGCCGATAATAATTTCGGCAATTCCTTCTGTACTTTCGCCACCAGCTTCACCATTTGTATAAGTAGTAATATTATAAACTTCGGGGCGATACAAAAAAATTACCACGTCGGCATCTTGTTCAATGGAGCCGGATTCACGCAGGTCGGAAAGCATCGGTTTTTTATCTGACCTCTGCTCTACAGCACGATTAAGCTGCGAGAGAGCAATAACCGGCACATTCAATTCTTTAGCAAGTGCTTTCAATGAGCGGGATATCGTCGATATTTCTCTTTCACGACTTTCGAGTGTGGCGGAGGGATTGACTAATTGAAGATAATCTACAATGATCATCCCGATATTCTTTTCATTTTTTAGCCGCCTGGCTTTAGCCCTGAGCTCCAGGACAGTAATACCTGGTGTATCATCGATATAAATTGGAGCTTTACTTAACTTATGTACTGTTCTGCTAATGCGTGCATAATCTTCGGCTTTGAATTTACCTGTTCGCAGGCTATGAGCATTTATTTTCGCCTCAGCAGAAATCAAGCGTGTGGCTAATTGTATGGTGGACATTTCGAGTGAAAAAACTGCTATCGGGACCTGATTATTAACTGCAGCATTACGGGCAATCGACATTGCAAAAGCCGTTTTGCCCATCGAAGGACGCGCAGCAATTATAATCAGGTCAGACTTCTGGAAGCCACCCAGTAATGCATCGAGTTCATAGTATCCTGATGGTACTGCATTGAACGACGTTTTTTTTGAGTGAATTGCTTCGATCAGTTCGAGCGATTCCTTTACCGCTCTGTCCATTGACGTAAAAGATTCTTTGATTCCTTCTTCTGAAATTCTGAATATTTTTGATTCTGCCGCATCGAGTAAATCGAATACATCTTCTTTACCCTGGAATGCCATTTCAGCAATTTCGCTGGAAGTTGAAATTAATTGGCGTAAAATCCATTTTTCGAGCACAATACGCGAATGATAATCGATATTGGCTGCCGATGTTGTATCTTCTGTTAATTGACTGATATATGCGGCGCCGCCAGCTTTTTCGAATTTACCCGACTTTTTCAGTTCTTCATAAAGAGTTACAAGATCAATAGGCTCGTCGGATTCATAAAGCGATAGCATTACCTCGAATATCGTTCTGTTACGCGGATCATAAAAAGCATCGGGTTTCAGTACTTCGACTGCTTTGGGAACAGCATTATTGTCCAATAGCATTGCACCCAGAACAGCACGTTCCACTTCTATTGCAGATGGTGGTTGACGTACACCTTCATCTTTTGGAAGTCGTGTCGAATCTTTGTTGTCTTTTTTAGTTCTGGCCATATTTTCAGTTCAATTCGTCGTACAATTTTTTGAATTTCTTTACATCTTCCCAGCAGCCTTTTTTCCAGCCCGGATTTCTGAGTAAAGCTGCGGGATGATAGGTAACGACAACTTTAATTCCATTGAATTCGTAAATATTTCCTCTCAATGCGGAAAGCGAAAGTTTTTTATTCAACAAACCGTTCGCTGCTATTCTACCAAGGCATAAAATAATTTTGGGATTAATCAATTCAATCTGTTTATATAAGTACGGTATGCAGGTTTCCATTTCTGAGGGCAGCGGGTCCCTATTGCCGGGTGGTCGGCATTTCAAAATATTTGCAATGAATACGTCGTCTCTGGTTAAGTCGATTGCTTTCAAAATGTCGTTCAACAATTTACCGGCCTTTCCGACAAACGGTTCGCCCTGTTTATCTTCATCCGCACCAGGGGCTTCTCCAATTAACATCGCACGCGCGTGTGGATTGCCGACTCCGAAAACAAATTTCGTACGCGATTTTGACAATTCGCACTTTGTGCAAGTGTTTATCAAACTGTCGAGTTCTTCGAGGCTTTCAGCTTTTTGAAATGGTTCATCAAACAGACTGTTGTTCAGGTTTTTTTCTATCTTTTCTGTTGTTTTAATTTCGGATTCCAGAATTTCTTCTTCCTTTAAAACAAAAAGGTCGTCGCCGAAAATTTCTCTTTGAAGTTGCAAGGCTTCTATTAATTTTTTCCCCAGCGACGACATTAACCTACCTTTCTCAATTAAATAATTTAGACAGTCGAAAAGACAGTCTTAAAACTAATAGATCAGCTAAGTAATTTTCTACCTTTCTTTATAACGGTATTCGATGCCTTCATTTAACAATTCATTGATAGCACGAATCTGCGGCTTTTCCCTTTTATCGAACTCTAGAGCAAGTTTAAGTTGTTCGGGATTTTCTTTGTCTTCAAATTCATCGTCGTTGTTCGTTACAACGGTATTGAGAAGAGTATTGAATTCGAGTTTATAGTCGTCGTTAATCTGACGGGCTCTGCGTGCAGCTACGACAACAGCTTCATAGAGATTCGGAATTCTCGACTTTATTTTTCTTAAATCAACCGGTCTGAGTGTCATGATAATTTACCTCCGATATTTCTTTATTTATTATTTTTTTTACTTCTTCAATTGCTCGTTCTAAATCGCTGTTTTCAACGACATAATCGAACTTATCTTTATAACCGAGTTCCATTTCTGCGCGTTCGATTCTCTTTTTAATATCCTCTTCTGTTTCTGTCTTGCGATTTAGCAATCTTTTTTTCAACGCTTCGATATCTGGTGGCACAATAAAAATCAGAACTGCATCTGGAAAAAACTTCTTAATATTTAATGCGCCCTTAACATCCACTTCGAATACTGTATTATATCCATTTGCCAGATTATCTTCAACGGCATTTTTCAAAGTACCGTAATAGCAGTCGTAAAATTTTTCCCATTCAACAAATTCATTATTTTCAATTTTCTTTTTGAATTCTTCTTCGGTAAGAAAGTAATAATCAACCCCTTCGATTTCACCAGGACGTTTTTTACGCGTAGTGGCAGAAACCGAATATTTAAGTTCGGGAAAAGTTTTTAGTAATTCCTTAAGGATCGTAGTTTTACCTGCACCACTCGGAGCAGAAAACACAAAAAGCTTGGGCTTGGTCACTCTTATCTCACTCAATGTTTTGAATTTGTTCTCTTATCTTTTCAATTTCTTCTTTTATTTCGATACCTAAGTGCGATATATGTTCGGAAATCGATTTACTGTTTATAGTATTTGCTTCACGATTCATTTCCTGAAGAATAAAATTGAGCTTTCTGCCCGCATCGTCTGTATTTTTCATTGTATCGAGAAATAATTTAAGATGGCTTCTGAGTCGAATGCACTCTTCAGTAATATCGTATCTTTCGGATATTATCGCAAGTTCATTAATTAATCTTTGCTGGTCATCAACCAATTCACTTACCAGTTGAGCCGCTTTTTCCTTAAACTTTTCGTAATACTCTTTGAGATAAAACTCTTTACTTTTTTCTATTTTCGTTAAAGATTCATCAATCTTATTTATTCTAAGAAGAATGTCCTTTTCTAATTCCTTGCCTTCTGCACATTTCATTTTATTCATTTCTTCAATTGCTGCTTCAATTGAAGCAAGAACAAATTTCATTTCCTCTTCAATTTGGTCATTACTTCCGTCGAAAAAGGCATCCTGAAATACAAACAGATCCGTCAATTTGATTTCATCTTTAAGACCTAATGTGTCTTTTATTTTTAATAATACTTTATATGCATCCCTAACTGCTTCTGTATTTAATTCGCCATATTTATCTTCCAGACCGTCTTTTTTCAGAGAAATGCTCAAATAAACTTTCCCTCGTTTAATACTTTTTTTAATTTTTTCACGTATTTCGAATTCTTTACTCGAGAGTGCTTTGGGCAGCTTTACCGATAAGTCAAGAAACCTGCTATTCAGACTTTTTATCTCGGTTTCAATAGTATAATTTCCGAAATGGGTTTCATTTTTCCCGTATCCGGTCATACTAACGAGCATTTAAAATCTCCGAAAAAATTGACTCTAAATTTAGATAAAAATTGGCTCTTTACAAAATAACGGAGCCTGTTCTGAAGTATAGACCTCTTCATTTACAGTTTTGCAAATCAGACAGGTTCTCTAATGAGTGTTAAGTTAGAAACAATTATTAGCAGATTTAGTCGCAGATAAATTTAATTGCAAGCAACTCGGTTGCAGTTATTTACGAGTTATATTATCCAGTTTGTAAATTCAAAAATATCTTTTATTAATTTATCTTCATTAAATTCATTCCTGAGATAGCTAAATCGGTTCCCTCAATATCAAGTTGATTTAATAAGTCAGGAACCGATTTTTTTTATTTAAGAAGAAAGTGCAAAAAATATTTTACTTCATCAAAAGCATAGTTTTTACATCACTCCAGTACTCAGTTTCTATTCTGTAAAAATAGATACCGCTTGTAAGTCCGGTGCCATCAAATTCGACTGTATAGTTACCAGGAGTTTTAATTTCATTTACCAATTTTTTTACTGTCCTCCCGAGTAGATCGTATACTGTTATTTCTACTTTTGAAGTTTTCGATATTTTGTAAATTATTTTTGTTGAAGGATTAAAAGGATTTGGATAGTTTTGAAGAAGAGCAAACTCTGATGGAATTTTAGCAGTCGTATTGATATCTGTTGCAACATCGCGAGGCACTGCGAGATAATCCACCTGCATCCATCCCCACGACATTCTCATTTCCACTTTATTTTCCCCTTCTTTAAGGTGTACCATAAGAGGAAATTCCTTCCACTCAGAAGTACTGCCTGTAAATTCGTATTGGGTAACAAGCTCGTCATTTACATATATAAACTGGCTTTTCGGTGTATCGTAAGCCAGTCGTGCAGCGAAACGAATTTCGTAGTCGCCTTCCTGAAGGTAATTCACGAATGTCCAGATAATTTTTGCATTCGTGTTGTTTGTTTTAATATCGACGTACGCAAATCCACTGGCGTTCGGATCGCTGACGATATTCATACCAGAACCGAAGCGTTGTGCTCTCTCGGCTTCGATGCGAATAAACGGTGGTTCTCCTACAGTAATTGCAACCGGTTCCGATTCTCTTTTCAATCCTTTGTTGTCGGTTGCCACAGCGGTTAATTTATAATTGTTCGGGGCAATATTTGTCCATACGATTTTATAAGGAGCTTGATTTACTTCGCCTATTTTAATTGTATCGTTAGCAAAAAATTCCACTTTTACCACTTCGCCGTCTGGGTCACTCGCATCGGCTTCGATAGTTACATCTGAACCTTCTTCGAAAACGGTTTTATCCAATGGAGAAATAATTTTTATCAATGGCCAATCGCCACTTATTCCATTCAGGTCAACTTCTGCTTTATAAGAATCCCATAAAGATTTGATGCCTGCAAGAATTTGTTCTGGCTTTGTGACCTGATTGTCTGTCCACGACCAGGCAAGCGCACCAGCATAGCCGTTAAAAAAAAGTGTTTTATAGAGGTCAGCTGTTGCCACACCTAAAGTATTTTTCATATGAAACTCGGCAACGACCAGCGGCTTGGACAATCCCCACTTCGACACTGAATTATGAAAAGGCGAAACTGATGTACCTTCTCCGTGATCATAGTAGTGAACGGAATAAAAATCGAGAGTACCGTCGGGGTCGCCACCAGCTTCGATTAATCTTTCGTCACTGTAATAATTATAATTCATAACGCTTGAAATTCGATTGAGATAGTCGGCCATCTCTTCAGAAGTCAACGACAAATTATGAGAAGAGTTAAATTCATTTGTAATTTCATTTAATCGATTTTCTGGTAATTGTCTATAATCGATTTTAACCATTTTTGCCGTAGGTACGTCAGTTAGAGCTTTTATATGCCACGTTCCATTTGTTACTTGTGTAGTCGAATCGGTTCTGTGAATTGCTCCCGCGCAAAGATTAACAAATCTCTGGATTGCAGACATTGGTACATGGTCAATTTCAGACCATCCAAATTCGTTACTCATTCCCTCCGGCTCGTTAAAAATTTCCCAGGCAATAATTGCAGGATGACCTTTTAATGAGTCAACCATCGGAATCAATGCATTTGAAATATAAGCTTTAGTATAAGTTGTATCAGTGAGTAGCATTTTATTTCTATTGACAACTGAAGTGCCATTATTAATACGCAGCATATCGAAAGACCAGAGGCAAAGTATTACCCCGATTTCATGTTCCCACGCGATATCCAGAGCCTGTTTTAAATCCTCAATAGTTCCATTACCAGGTCCTACGACAAATCCATTTTGATCAAACTCCGGCGTATTTGTGCCATTTGTATGGATCCACCATCTAAGAGCGTTTCCACCGTTATCGTGAAGTTTCAGCAGTATATTACCAAATGTTTTGAAATCTGTCTCACCCGGCCCTACGTCGTTTGCAAAATTGAGCCAGGCTAAATTTGTCCCATTTAAAAACAAACTTTGATTATTGTATTGAATTCTGTTTGATTGCGGAAATATTGTTGCATGAAAATAAATTAAAACCGACAATATCATAGACCAACTTTTCATCTATTTCCTCTGTTTTAGTTTACTTTACACAATAACATATAAAGTGCCAACAAAAAGCAACTGCATATTTTAGAAAAAAAATGAAGATAGGAGTGGAATTGATCATGAGGGAATTATCATTTTAATAAATATTATTAATATCAGAAAGCTTCGCCAATGCCAATATGAAATTGTAATAATTCATTCCATAATTGTTTATGGAAGAAATTGCGTTTGTCGTACGGGTCATAAATTTTAAAACCAAAGTCGATTCTTAAAGGAGCAAATTCGGAATAGTAGCGGAATCCAAAACCTGCGGCAACTGCAAGGCGATCGAATCGAAAATCTGCAGCACCGTTTAATGTATTTCCGAAATCAATAAATGCGACACCGCCAAAATCTCCGATTATTCTGTTCCTGGTTTCAAGAGAACCTTCCAGTAGAAAAAATCCTCCCGAAGGAGCTCCTTTTGCCAAAATGGCTTCTAAATCTTCAAACGTTAGTTGATTTAATTTTTCAAAAGGCAATAAAATTTGTGGCGGCACCAATTGCCTTGTACTCCACCCCCTGATCGAATTACTTCCTCCAGAATAAAAACGCTGGTTAATCGAAATGCCTGCTTTATCTCCATAATAATTAAAAATGTTGCCCGCTTTGAATTTAATTCCAAGTGAATTTCCAGGGGAATTATAGACAGGTATAAAAAAAGTTGAAGTTAAAGATGTCTTAAAGAAAAGAGGTCTGTCGAAACTACTCCCGAAAGTGCGACTAATTAAATATGGTATCGAATTGCCTTCTTCAAGGAGGAGGCTGAGAGTATATCCTTCGGTCGGGAAAAAAATATCGTTAGTTTGATTTGTACCGAATGAAACGCCAATTAATGCGTTCGTACCGGTGCGCACCAATTCGCCGCCTAAAGCATTGTAGATATAGAATTCTGAAAGCGAATCTGCTTCTTCCTTAGAATAATTGAGTCGTTGATAGTCCAGGCTCAGGAGGTTTATTAAATAGACGTCTTTGTATTTATACTCCGCCCTTTCTATATTCAAATATGCATTCAACGAATTGAAATAGGTATACTGGGGCAATTCAAAATCGAAACTCAGCTTTGCGCCGTAAATAAAAGAATTATATTCCTCTTTTCTTTTCTGAGTTGTAAAGTAAGTTTCGTATTTAGTATTTATCGGCTTTCCAAATAGAAAAGGTTGCTCGATAACAATACGCGTGTCGAAATAACCAAAAATGGAAGAGTCCGCAAAGGTAGGATGTTTTATTAATTCCGTAAAGTTCTGTGCCGCAGCTGACGAGGACACCGTAAACTTTCGAGCATCACCGAGAAAATTTTTCTTTGTAAAGCTGAGTCCCAGACCCATATTGAACGTGTTATCCTCGTTGTTCATAATTAGTTCGGGAGAGAGTTCATTTAATTTTCCCACATCGGCGCTGATAACCAGCGGCACATAATTATTCGAAGTATCTGAAATTACACTGTTAATTATTGCAGAGGTAAAAAGGTCGGTTCTGTAAAGTCGGACCTGTCCTCTTTGAATTTGATAGTTGCTGTAATATTCGCCCGGTTTAATTCCAACGATCTGTCTTAAAAGTTCATCGGTTATGTTATCCTCACCTACGCTTGTTATAGAAGTACGCACTTCACTAATACGGTATCTATCGCCAGGTGAAAAAGTAATATTTGCTACGACCTCGTCTTTGACAGTATCAACAAGTATTTCTGGCGGCTCATAAGAAGCCAGCATATAACCGTTATCCCTTAAAAAGCCAATGACATAATTTTTATTATTCTCAATTATATCATCTTTATAAACGCGACCCGTATCTTTTGCTACACGATTAAATAACATCTCTCTGAACGATTCAGGTATTGATTCCAGACCCTTGAGATTAAGTTCTTTTATAATTGCAGGTTCAGATTCTCTTATATAGTAATTTAGTATAATTTCACCATCAGAAATTTGATAATCGTACGATACACTTACCTTGAAAAAACCATTGGAATGATAATAGTCCTTAATTGAATTCAGATCGGCAGCAATAAGCGAAGAATCGAAATAGACGGGCGATTTGCCGAAATTGGAAATGGAATTCAGGAATTGCGATAACCAACCCGGGGTTTCTCTTGAAATTATCACCTGTCTTAATTCCCCTTCTGAGATCGAATTATTTCCTTCAAAATTAATTTTGGCGAGCTCGTATTTCTCTTCCTGCGCATTAATGGTTGGTACCAAAAAAATCAGATTTAGTATGATAATTAATATTTTCACTTTTACCGTTAATGAATAATAGTTACAGGAGTACCGATTTTAACTACATTGCAGAGTTCGTCGATGTCTCTGTTGCTTACGGCGGCCGAGCCATTCGTCCAGTTAAAAGCAAAAGGGAGATTTCTAAAAATATAATCGTATTTACCGATTCCATGTATACCGATATCTGAACCTAATGGAGTATCGCACGGCGGACAAATTTTTTTCTCGGAAGCTTCAATAATTCTGGCACAATCTGTTTCATCGATATATCCTCTTCGAAGAGCTTCTGTTGCGTCGTGTGCATTGGGATAATTAATATGAATAAATTTATGATATCGATGCACAGTATCGATGCCACAAACAAAATACTTCCCAGTAGGTGTAATTAGATCGTGTGCAGATGTTTTAATGCTTCCGTTATTCTGTCCAAACACCACTTTATAATTTTTTATTAATTCATTTTCCGAATATAATTCCAGTCTATAATTTTTTCTGTCTATTAATATCGAGACATTACCTAAACTTTTCACTCCTTTACGGGACATAATACTATCAAGACTCTCTTGCTTCATATTCAAAAACATCCCATAGAGAACAAGTCCCAAAAAAAATACTACAATACTAGCTGATATATAAAAAATATTTCGTAACATCGATTAATATTAAGGTGATAAAAGGAGCGGTATAAAACCGCTCCGCGCTGTTTATTTTTTATTTTCTGCTTCGACAGCTGCAATAGCCGTCATATTGATTATGTCTCTGACAGTATCTCCTCTTTGTAAGACATGAACGGGTTTTTTCATACCCATCAAAATCGGGCCTATAACTGTGGCGTCTGTAAGCCGTTGTAATAATTTATAAGAAATATTGCCCGCATCGAGGTTCGGGAATATCAGCACATTAGCGCCTCCTTTCAAAGCGCTGAAAGGAAATTCTGATTCGAGACGTTCTGGCACTACAGCCGTATCTGCCTGCATTTCGCCGTCGATTATTAAATCCGGTCTTCTCTCTTTAACTATACGAACCGCTTCGGCAACTTTGCGTGATTGCGGACTCGGAGCACTCCCAAAATTACTAAAAGATAACATGGCAATTTTCGGCACGATATCGAATACCTTCACGGTTTCTGCGGCACTAATTGCAATTTCTGCAAGTTGCTCTGCAGTAGGATCCACATTGACGGTAGTATCGGCAAAGAAATAGATTTTTCTTTTAATAATCACTATATACATCCCTGAAACAATCTTAAATCCCTCTTTAACACCAATACATTGAAGAGCAGGTCGAATAGTTTGTGGATAGTGAGAAGTTAATCCACTCAGAAGTGCGTCGGCATCGCCCTTCTCGACCATCATTGCTCCGAAATAATTAGGTTGTTTCATCATTTGTCTGGCGTCTCGTGGCGTAATTCCTTTACGTTGACGTTTTCGATAGAAAGCTTCAGCGTATATATTGAGTTTGTCTGATTTTTCGGGATTAATTATTTCGAATATTTTCTCATCGTATTCGAGTTCTTTTATTTTATTTTTTATTATCGTATCATCTCCCAGTAGAACCGGCAATCCGATATTTTCTTCATAAATTGAGTGTGCAGCACGAATAATTTTTTCTTCCTCACCTTCGGCATAGACAATTTTCTTAGGACTCTTCCTTGCTTTATGATGCATAACTCTTACTATTTCAGTAGAAAATCCAAGCCTTTCTTGCAGTTGTTCTTTGTAGACTTCAAAATCTTCGATCGGCTTGCGAGCTACTCCTGTATCCATTGCTGCTTTTGCAACTGCAGGAGCCACATACCATAAAACGCGAGGATCGAAAGGCTTGGGAATAATATACTCGGGACCGAATGAAAATTCCTTTCCGCCATAAGCGTGCAGTACGACTTCAGGTACTTTTTCTTTTGCTAATTTAGCTAGAGCATTAACTGCAGCCATTTTCATTTCCTGATTAATTTTACGCGCTCTTACATCGAGAGCTCCCCTGAAGATAAATGGAAATCCCAGTACATTATTAACCTGATTTGGATAGTCGCTTCTTCCAGTTGCCATTATAATATCACTTCTTGCATCAATTGCATCTTCATAAGTAATCTCGGGGTCTGGATTTGCCATGGCAAGCACAATTGGATTCTTTGCCATCGACCGTACCATCTCTTTGCTAACTATATTTCCTTTCGAAAGTCCAATAAAAACATCTGCGCCTTTCATTGCATCGGCAAGATCTTTGTAAACGACATCTTGTGCAAACTGCTCCTTGTATTTATTTAAGTCGTTTCTTTTCTTATTAATGTGGCCCTTGGAATCGAACATCGAGATATTTTCAATTGTAACGCCTGCGGCAACATACATATTGCAACATGCAATTGCCGAAGCTCCCGCCCCTGATACAACAATTTTCAGATCTTTCAATTCCTTTCCTGCTATTTCGCAGGCATTAATTAATGCAGCACACGATATTATTGCCGTACCGTGTTGATCATCGTGAAATACCGGAATATTCATTGTACGGATTAATTCTTCTTCGATTTCAAAACATTCAGGCGCTTTAATGTCCTCAAGATTAATTCCGCCAAACGTTGGTTCGAGCAATTGTACAGCTCTTATAATTTCTTTTGGATCTTTAGTATTAAGTTCGATATCGAAAACGTCGATATCAGCAAATCTTTTGAATAATACTCCTTTCCCTTCCATTACTGGTTTACCGGCATGTGGACCAATATCACCTAATCCCAGAACTGCGGTGCCATTCGATACAACAGCCACGAGGTTTCCTTTTGCAGTGTAATTGTAAACGTCGTCGTCGTTGCGGGCTATTTCCCTACACGGCTCGGCAACGCCAGGGGTATAAGCAAGCGATAATTCACGTGCAGTATAACACGGTTTTGTAGGTACAACTTCGATCTTGCCTTTTCTGCCCTCGCTATGATAACGAAGAGCTTCTTCTTTAAGGGTTGACATAAATACCTCAAAAAATTTGTTTGATTTTTTTATTTGTATACTAAAATATGGATTATAGTTATAATCTGCTCGGAGTTTTGACGGTTTTAATTGAGGAAATGTTTAAAGTGAGGAATAAGGTTGCCCCATTAAAATTTTTGAGGCAACCAGTAATTTCATTAAACCTTCATAATTTCTTCTTCTTTATGCTTAATCATTTCGTCGACTCGGGCTATATGTTCGTCGGTAACTTTCTGTACCTCTTTTTCGAGATCTTTTAATTGGTCTTCCGTAATTTCTTTATTCTTTTCCATTTTTTTGAGATGGTCGTTTGCATCGCGTCTTATATTGCGGAGGGCAATTTTTGCATCCTCACCAAATTTTTTTACAAGTTTGACCAATTCTTTTCTTCTCTCCTCGGTTAGAGGTGGAATAGGAACCTTAATATTCGTTCCGTCATTTATGGGATTCAAACCGAGATCCGCAGTCATTATTGCTTTTTCAATTGCTCCAATGACGGATTTATCCCAGGGCGTAATCGAAAGTGTATGAGCATCTAAGACAGTAACGTTTGCAACTTGATTTAGCGGCGACATTGAACCGTAATATTCAATTTTAATTCCGTCAAGGAGTGCAGTTGTAGCTTTACCTGTTCGAATTTTAGCTATCTCGTTTCTAAATGCTTCTAAGCTTTTATCCATTCTGTTTTTGGCATCTTTAATAACAGTATTTGTAGTCATAACAGCCCCGTTTTTATTTTACGATTAATAATTTCCTACTGAGGTGCCTATTTGCTCACCTGTAATAATCTTATAAAGATTATCAGCCTTGTCCATATTAAAGACAATGATGGGTAAATTATTTTCCCTGCACAAACTAATTGCAGTAAGGTCCATTACTCTTAGATTATTCTGTAAAACATCCATGTAAGAGATTTTATCGAACATACTGGCGTTTGGATTCTTTTCTGGATCGGAATCGAAAACCCCGTCGACTCGTGTGCCTTTAAAGATTGCATCGGCTTCAATTTCAACTGCACGAAGAGTTGCAGCAGTATCAGTGCTAAAATAAGGATGCCCTGTGCCAGCTCCAAAAATTACGATTCTCCCTTTTTCGAGATGCCTGATTGCGCGTCGTCTTATGTATGGTTCTGCAATTTCTTCCATTTTTATCGCACTCATCAAACGCGTAAAGACACCCTTTTTTTCGAGTGTATTCTGAAGAGCCAGGGAGTTTATTATAGTTGCAAGCATTCCCATCTGGTCGCCCGTGACACGATCAATTCCCTGCGACGAGGCATTTAAACCTCGATAAATATTTCCACCTCCGATTACCAGTCCGATCTGTACACCGAGGTTGTGCACTTTGATTATTTCGTCTGCAAAATAATTAAGTACCTGGGGATCGATCCCGTATGACTGATCGCCCATTAGAGATTCGCCGCTGAGTTTGAGTAGAATTCTTTTGTATTTCAATTCCGCCATCAAAAACTCGAATTAATTTTAAGGGGTAAGTCAATATAAAAAAAAAGGTCTTATTTGGAAATAAGACCTTTTCTTACACGATTATTTTTTTTCGTCGCTCGTATGGTACCTTCTAAAGGTTTTTAATTTTACCTGGGCACCGTTAGCTTTGTTGAATTCATCAATTAAAGCACCTACTTTTTTCGTATTGTCTTTAACAAAGACCTGTTCAACAAGGCAATTTTCTTCGAAAAATTTATTCAGTTTACCTGTAGCAATTTTTTCGAGCACCTGTTCAGGTTTTCCTTCTTTACGTGCAACTTCCTTATAAATTTCGAGTTCTTTTTCGATCAGTCCTTTGTCTACTTCTTCACGATAGATAGTCAGCGGTTTCATAGCAGCAATCTGCATTGCAATATCTTTCAGAATTACTGCAAGTTCGTCTTTCTTGTCATGTGGTGCATATTCGGCAGCAAGCAATACACCCAATTTAGAGCCATGATGTACATAATCAACAATCAAGCCATTTTCAACATTGACAATATCAAACCTAGAAATTTCGATTTTTTCGCCGATTTTACCGGTAATCTCATTTAGAGCATCCTTGAGAGTGTTACCGTTAATCGACAGATTCAAAAGCATTTCTACATTTTCCGGTTTGTGTTTGAGCAATAGTTCAAGAGCAGTTTCTGCGAATTTAACAAAGTCATCACTTTTGGCAACAAAATCTGTTTCGCAATTAACTTCAAGAATTGCAGCCGATTTACCGTTATCAAATACTTTTGTAAGAATCAAACCTTCGCTTGCGGTTCTTTCTGCTCGTTTAGCGGCAACAGCGGCTCCTTTTTTACGCAATATTTCGATTGCTTTTTCAAAATCGCCGTTGGATTCTTCAAGAGCCTTTTTGCAATCGAGCATACCGGCGCCTGTCTTTTCTCTTAACTCTTTAACTTGTGCAGCACTTATAGCCATTATAAACATTCCTCCATATTTACATTTAACACAAAAGATCGACCTGAAAAAGGTCGAGTATTAATTTTGGGTTCCTTCGCTTGGTGGTTCTTCTGCTTTCTCTTCTTTGGAGTTATCCTCATTCTGAGTATCAGAAGTTTTTCTTGTATCGGATTTCTTCTCGCTTTTATTATCGAATTTTACTTTCCTGATGCGTGGTTTTTTCGGCTTCTCTTCTTTTTCTTCCTCTGTTTCGGTTACTTTCTTTTCTCTTTCTTTTTCGGCGACTTCGTGAGCTTTTAGTTCTTTTGCTTTTGCATTGCCTTCAATAACTGCATCTGCAATTGCCCTGGTTATAATCTCGATAGCCCGAGAAGCGTCGTCGTTTGCAGGAATTACATAATCGATCGGGTCAGGATCACAATTTGTATCGACAATTGCAAAAACCGGGATATTGAGTCTGTTTGCTTCTTTTACTGCTATCTCTTCTTTTTTAATATCAACAATAAAGAGAGCACCGGGCAGTCGTGTCATCATTTCAACGCCGTCAAGAACTTTACGGAGCTTGTCACGCTCGCGTGTTAATTTCAGACGCTCTTTCTTGGTAATTTTGTCAAATGTGCCATCGCTTTCCATTTTATCGATATTTTGAAGGCGTTTAACACTCTTGCGAATTGTAGAAAAGTTTGTGAGCATACCGCCCAACCATCTCTCGCTGACCCAGTTTGAATCGCATCTTTTAGCTTCTTCTGCAATTATTCCTTTTGCTTGTTTTTTCGTACCTACAAAAAGAACCTTTTTACCTTGCGATACAAGCTCAAGCATGGCCTGTTTGGCTTGTTCAATTGCTTCCTGAGTTTTTTTCAAGTCGATAATATGAATCCCGTTCTTCTCCATGAAGATGTAGGGTTTCATTTTGGGATTCCAGCGGCGGGTTAAGTGTCCGAAATGGGCACCAGCTTCAATTAATTCGTTAAGACCTATCTTAGACATAATGATTCTCCTGTTTTTCTTCTACTCTCATCTTTCCTTTTTGTGTGGAAAGTTTGCTCTTCATCCCGATACGTGCGGGACACAGGAAGCAAAACGAGAGTATGAATGTTAATAAATTATCTCTTAGAAAATTGAAATCTTTTACGAGCTTTTTTCTGACCGTATTTCTTGCGCTCGACCATTCTGGGGTCTCTTTTGAGAAGACCTTCGGCTTTTAGTAACGACCTAAAATTGGGATTAATGGCTTCAAGAGCGCGAGCAATTCCTAATCGGATTGCTTCGGATTGTCCCGAAATGCCACCTCCGTTAGTATTAACAAAAACGTCGTATCTACCGAGCGTTTCAGTTACAACAAACGGCAGGAGGATATTGTCTCTGTGTACTTTTTGTGGGAAATAGTTTTCAAATTCCCTGTCGTTTACCGTTACTTTACCGGAGCCGCTTCTCAGAAATACTCTGGCAACTGAATTTTTTCTGCGTCCAACGAATATTTTATCTGCCATCAAATCTCTCCACTATAAACTTATTACTTCTGGTTTTTGTGCTTTGTGAGGATGCTCTTCGCCGGCATAAACTTTTAATTTTCTAAATAGTTTTCTGCCCAATCGGTTTTTCGGAAGCATTCCTTTAACTGCTAACTCAATAACATATTCCGGTTTTTTGGCAAGTAAATCAGAAAAGCTTGTTATTTTGACACCGCCTGGATATAACGAGTGATGGAAATATGTTTTGAGTTGCTCCCTTTTACCGGTTACCTTGATCTTATCGGCATTAATAACAATCACAAAATCGCCAGTATCAGTATTAGGTGTAAATATTGGCTTGTGCTTACCGCGGATAATACTTGCAACTCGGGCTGCCAATCTACCCAGCACCTGGTCTTTGGCATCGATTAAGTACCATTTTTTGTCAGCATCCTCGGATTTAATAAATTTTGTAATTTTCTCCTGCTTCAAAATATCCTCCAAACATAAAATGCTATTTTTCAAAGGTTTCAAATATATTTCTATATTCTAAGAATGTCAAGAAAGGTCAGTTGAAATTTTCAGTTCTGGCATGCTTTCCTTAATGATTGGCTTGATTCTATCCGATTTTGACCTGTTTTATGGATAACGGGGGAAGGGAATTTACCTTGTTTCCGTACATTTTTCATATTTAATCGAGAAAATTATTTATTATATTTCCGCTTCGAATTTAAAAAGGAAAGGGAAATAATGAGACAGAAAAAAGATTATTTAAAGGAAATAATCAAACACATTGATATCAAACAACATAATGTAGTACCATTAGTAGATGCAATGTCATCGATGGCATTCAGCGCCCGCGACTTAAATCGTGCAGCGAAAATTTACGAAAAGATGCTTTCTGATAAGGAGTGCACTGTAATCTTGACGCTTGCAGGTAGTTTATTCAGCGCTGGTCTAAAGAAAGTGGTTTACGACCTGGTCACAAACAACATGGTGGATGTAATCGTTTCGACTGGAGCAATAATGGTAGACCAGGACTTTTTCGAGGCGCTTGGCTTCAAGCATTATATCGGTTCACCTTACGTCGACGACAACGAATTACGAGAACTCCATATCGACAGAATCTACGATACATTCATCGACGAAGACGAACTCAGAATATGCGACGATACAACGGCCAAAATTTTCGATAGTCTTGAACCACGTCCTTATTCGTCGAGGGAATTACTGTGGCATTTCGGAAAATATTTAGATGAGATTGGTGGACCCAAAGTAGACGACAGTGTAGTCTATGCGGCTTACAAAAACAACGTGCCAATTTTCGTACCTGCATTTTCGGATTGTTCTGCTGGTTTTGGAATAGTAATGCATCAACATAATAACCCAGAAAGACATGTTTCCTTCGATTCGGGAAAAGATTTTTATGAATTGACCCAGATTAAATTAAATAGCAAAGAAACTGGAATTTTTATGGTCGGCGGTGGAGTACCAAAAAACTTTACGCAGGATATCGTTGTCGCTGCAGATATTCTTACGGAAAATGCTCCGATGCATAAATATGCAATCCAAATTACAGTTGCCGATGTACGCGACGGAGCTCTTTCGAGTTCGACTCTCAAAGAGGCAAGCTCGTGGGGCAAAGTTGAAACTACCTACGAACAAATGGTTTATTCGGAAGCTACTCTTGCCATGCCGCTGATTGCTGGTTACGCTTACCACAAAGGCATCTGGAAAAACAGAGAAAAAAAAGAATTGCAGAAGTTATTCCTCAAAGACAATGTATCGGTCAAATAAATAAGATTGCAAAAGGGGCTATCTAAAAGCAAAGAGCTCGAATAATTACTCATGAAAATTGGTAAAATTAGTGTTCTCTTTAAAGAGATAACTTTTAGATAGCCCGTTTTTTTTAATCATTCACTTTTACTTTTATCACAACTTTTTTAACCGGAGTTGAAAGATTTACAGCTATACCCGGCATATGAATGTCTGTAGGGAAAAAGATAGCAAAGCAACCACTTTCGAGAATCAAAAACTCACCCTCTCCTTTAAGAAACATAATATCTTTATCTGGATTGTATTCTTCTGTAACAATCATTTTGGTTGGGAAAGAAAATCCAATTTTTTCCTTTCCTGATACTATAAATTGTATATCTGCGTATTTTTTATGCGCTTCCCATTTACCTGCTGTTCGAGGTTTGGTGTCATAATTTTGAACTATCGCAAAAACATTTTCACCATCGATTTCATATTTTCCTTCGCCAATATTTTCCAGGTCGTTGTTTTTTAAAAATTCAAATGCTTTTCGAAAATTCTCTCCCAGTGGGTAATAGTATTCTGCGTGCTTAATTTGATCGAGTATCATATTCCTCCCGTTTTAGTAATATCGGATCAGAGTTCGAAAAGAACTCCAGCGGTTATAATATAAAAATTATTTTTAAATTCGTTAATACCAGGCAGTCGATCGAGCTTCAAATCGAGGAAGACATATCTAATATCACCTGTAAGGATCAAATTTCCCACGCCCAATTCGGCGCCAAGACCGATATGATAACCGAATTCACTCTTAGTTTCGTCTTTGAGCCCCAATAAATTAAATTCTTCGGCAAAATCGATTTTAGTATTGTACCAGCCGGCTCCAACCGTACCATACAAAAGTGGAAAGAAATAGAGCATACCGCTAACCATTACAGGATACATAGTTGTTTTCAAAGTTCCGCCTTCGTATTCTTCTGTACGGTAATTAATAGAGGCTTCGAGAGCTAGTGAGCGAGCAAGATAAAATCTGCCAGCGGCTCCAAGCATAATTGCTCCATCTGCGTCTTCCGACTTGTGATAACCAAGCTGCGGTCCAATTGCAATTGTCTGAGCATTGACTCCGGATGCTATAACAACGGCAAAAAATAGTACGACCAATTTTCGTAGCATAGTGCCTCCGTTATTTATTTGTAAGAAATTTAATATGCGAAGGATATTGACTATTGAAATATACTCTGTGGACCGCTTTATGAAAATCTTCTTCAGACGCTTTATAAATGTCGACGAATTTTTGAGGATTTCGATCGAAAAATGGGAAAAAGCTACTCTGAATTTGTATCATTATTCTATGACCTTTTAAGAACGTATGGTCAATATCATTCAAGCGGAATTTAATATTTGTTATTTGATTGGGGACAAAGGGTTCAGGTTTCTCGTAGCTGTTTCTAAATTTCCCTCTCATTATTTCATAACGTATAAGCCGCTGATAGCCTCCGTATTCCACTTCTGAATTATTCATGTCTTCTTCGTTGTATGGGTAGACATCTATTACTTTTACAACCCAGTCAGCATCTGTGCCGCTTGTCGAAACGTAAATATTGACGTCGATTGGTCCTGAAATTGTGTAGTCTTCTTCGAGTGGAGCGGTTGAATATGAGAGTACATCGGGGCGTGCGTCTGCAAATCTCTGATCTTCACTCATATAAGTTCTATTATACATCCTGCGCGAATCATAGAATGTGGCGGTATAAGGGACTGGATTATCAGGATCACTAATAAATTCATCATAGCGAACATCTGAGTAAACCGGCTTTTCCCATAACAAAGTACCGTTTTCTCCAAGATGCAGTTCGCCAATTATTGATTCTTTCGGTGGAAATTCTTTATACCTTATCCATCTATTGCTTCCAGTTCTATAAGTTAATACTTCTGGTAATTCAATTTTACCTTCGCCTTTTAAATAATAATTAAAGAATGGAAATATTATCGAATCGTTATAGTATTTACTTGTACTATCCGGGAAGATGAAATCGCCAAACGAATTTCCGTCAGAGCGTGCCCATGCGCCGTGACTCCATGGCCCCATTACAAGGCGACAATCATTCGAAGAATTTTTTTCTTCGATGGAGCGATAAATATTTACTGGACCATATAAATCTTCGGAATCGTACCAGCCTCCAACAATTAAAACAGCCGGCTTAGTATTATTAAAGTGGGGCAAATTGTTGCGTGCTTTCCAGAATTCATCATAGGTACCATGCTCCATTATCTGATTCCAGAAAGGCAAGGCTTCGTGGAAATATTTTTGATTTATATTCTTCAAGGGACCTAAATTAAGAAAGAACGTGTACATATCTGGAGAATCGTACGGTTCGATTGTTTTCCATTCAGTAGTAAGAGAATCTCTTGGCTGGTCAAATGATTTAAAGAAATTAAACGACATTGAGAGTGAAAATGCGCCGTTGTGATGCATGTCGTCGCCGATGAACCAATCCGCAATAGGAGCTTGGGGAGATACAGCTTTCAAAGCTGGGTGGGAATCAATAAGGCTCATTGCAGCATAAAATCCTGGATATGAAATTCCCCAGATTCCTACTCTGCCGTTATTGTGCTTTATATTATTTATTAACCATTCAATAGTGTCGTAAGTATCTGTGGTTTCATCAACATCATTATTACTTTTTTTATGCGGGATATACGGACGCATATTTACAAATTCGCCCTCGCTCATAAATTTTCCACGAACATCTTGAAAAACAAATATATATCCATCTTTAGCAAATGCTTCGTTAGGTCCAAGCGAATTCGGATAGTTATCCTCTCCATAAGGTGCTGCCCTGTAAGGTGTGCGCACCATAAGAATTGGATATTTTTTCGAAGTGTCTTTAGGCGTGTAAACTGCTGTAAACAATTTAACCCCATCGCGCATCGGTATTTGATATTCTTTTTTTGTATAGTGTTCTTTAATCCAATCTTTACCCTGCGCAGCAATAAAGTTACAACTGTAAATAACAAGCAATAAAATGAGAGTGAGTCTCTTCATAATATAATCTCGATTTTTATAAATATTGTTCTGCTTTTCTCAAATTGTCAATTTTGCCCAAATCTATGAAAAGAGAATCGGTGTATTCAATATAGCTAATTTTATTTTTTTCAGATAAATTTTTTTGTGATGCAAGTTCCAGATAAAATTCAACCAGCGAGAAGACCTCCCTTTCGGGGAAATAATGAAATACCTCAGGCTGGATAATTTGTATACCGCAGAAAGCAAGGCGCTCGATATTTCCTTCATACTCACGCACTATTTTTGTTTCACCTGTCTTTTCATTCATCCAGCCACATAAGTTTTTCTTTTCGTCGAAAAGAAAATACCTTAACGATTTTCTTTTTTGCACTGCAAGAGTGATTAAATTACCATTCTCGATGTGAAGTCGATAAAATGCTTTAAGATTAATGTCGGAAAGAACATCGACGTTGTGAACCATGACAGGATTTTTACCAGTGAAAAGAGGGGCAGCTTTTTTCAAACCACCACCCGTATCGAGCAATTTACTTGATTCGTCGGAAATTATAATTTCTATTCCGTAATTCTTTTTCGAATTGAGAAAGTTTATTATTTGTTCTGCAAAATGGTGTACATTAATAACAATTCGCCTAAAGCCAGCGTCGATCAATTTCTGAATAATAATTTCAAGGAGAGGCGTTCCTTTAATGCTAACGAGTGCTTTCGGCTTTGTGTCTGTAATCGGGCGCAGTCTCGTACCGAGTCCAGCAGAAAGGATAAACGCTTCCATTATGAAGTTAGCCCTGTATGTTGAAGTATAACTTTTACATTATATTTTTCTTTGAGATGGCGGGCAAGATTCTCTGCACAAAATACAGAGCGGTGCTGACCGCCGGTACAACCGTAACAAACCATCAAATCGCGCCAGCCACGTTCGAGGTAACTCTCCACGACCTGATCTACCATGCTAATCGATTCGTTGAGAAATTTAATTGCAGCTGGCTGAGCTTTCAAAAATTCTGCAACCTTTTTATTACGACCCGTCAGGTGTTTATACTTTTCAATTTTGCCTGGATTCGGTATGGCTCTGCAATCGAATACAAAACCTCCACCGTTACCGCTTATGTCGTTTGGTATTTTATTTCTGTAAGAGAAACTGTATACACGCACAATTAAACGTTTGTGGTTTGGATTCCACTTATAAACATCGAGTTTCTTATTGTGTGTTATTTCGTTGAGAACCCGAAATAATTCAGGAATTTTACGAGAGATTTTAATTTTATTGAGAATCGATTCGAGGTTCTTAACAGCATAAGGGATGCTCTGTAAAAAGTGAGCTTTGCCCTCAAATAGCCCGCGATTACCATACGCTCCGAACATCTGTATAAGTCTTAAAAGCACGATCTCATAATAATATTTCATGAAATCCGTGTGCCTGACTTTATGGAATTTACTCACGATGTTCAGATAATGGTTTAATAATTCCATCCTCAGTTCGTCACTCAGATCAGCTTTCGAATCGTATAGAAAAGAAGCAATGTCGTATTGTAAAGGACCCCGTCTACCTCCTTGATAATCGATGAAATAGAGGTCGTTGTTCTTTACCAAGATATTGCGCGAATTAAAGTCCCTGTACATGAAATGATTGCCGTCTGCCTTAGATAGATATTCAATAAATTTGTTAAAATCTTTTTCGAGTTTATCTTCGTCAAATGGAATACCGCTTGGCTTCAGAAAATAATATTTGAAATAATTCAGGTCCCATTTCATCGACAATTCGTCGAACGATTTGCGGGGGTAACATTTTCGGAAATCAATTTTTCCCATAGTATCTAACTGAAACCTTGAGAGTTCTTCTAAAGCTTTCTTATATAAATTGACAATATCGGCAGGAAGAATTTTACCTTTTCTTTTTTTTCTTAATAAAGAAAACAAGGTTACGTCGCCAAGGTCTTCCAAAAGATAACATTTATTAATGTGATCAATAGAATAAATTTCAGGTACATTTAGACCGAGCTTTTTAAATATGCCAGTCAAATAAAAAAAGGCATCATTTTCCAGAGTATCTTCGTTATAAGCGCCAATTACAGTATTATTTCCTGAGTGCAGTCTGTAATATTTTCTTGCTGAACCGGAAGGCGGCAAGGGAGAAATTTTCACAAGTTTCACTTTGAATTCTTTTCGATATAACTCTTTCAATATTTTTTCTATAATCATAATTAATCCTCAATCGTAATTCAGTATAGTGCGTAACCATTTTTCTGCTTCCGACTTGCTCATTCCCTTTCTTTTTCTATAATCTTCGAGCTGGTCAAAGCCAATTTTGCCCACGTTGAAATATTTGGCTTCGGGGTGTGCAATATACCAACCTGAAACGGAAGCAGCCGGTAACATAGCCATGCTCTCGGTCAATATGATGCCAGCATTTTCTGTGGGATTAAGGACTTTCCAGATTGTAATTTTTTCCGTATGATCTGGCAAAGCAGGATATCCTGGTGCCGGGCGAATTCCAATATATTTTTCAGAGATTAATTCTTCATTCGTAAGATTTTCATCTGCGGCATAGCCCCACAATTCTTTTCTCACTTTAAGATGAAGCAATTCAGCAAAAGCTTCGGCAAGTCTATCTGCAAGGGCTTTTACCATAATAGCATTATAGTCGTCATGTTTTGATTCGTAATATCTTACAACCTCGTCGATTCCTATTCCCGCCGTAACGGCAAAGAGGCCTACATAGTCGTTCACACCGTATTCTTTAGGCATAATAAAGTCAGCCAGTGCGTAATTGGGCTGTCCTTTAACTTTCTTGATTTGCTGTCTCAATGTATGCATTACAGCCAGCAATCCTGTAGATGATTCATCGCAATAAAGTTCGATATCGTCACCTGTAGAATTAGCCGGGAATAAACCGACGACAGCATATGCTTTCAGTAGTTTGTTGCTAATAATTTCTTTTAACATTGACAATGCGTCATCATATAATTTCTGGGCTTCTTTGCCATAAGATTCGTTCTTTAAAATATCAGGATATTTTCCTTTCATTTCCCAGGCTTGAAAAAAGGGTGTCCAGTCAATAAAGCGGCTAATTTCTTCAAGCGGATAATCATTATAAACCGTCAGTCCCAACTTATTCGGTTTTATCGGCTGGTAGCTTTTCCAGTCTGAATGAAATTTGTTGTTGCGGGCTTCTATTAGAGTAACAAAGTTTTTCTCGGATATTTTTTTAACGTGATTTTTTCTTAATTCTTCATATTCATTTTTTACTTGAGCGACGTAATTTTTGTCCATAAGAAGATTATTTACCACCTGAACACTTTTGGAAGCATCGAGCACATGAATTACCGAACCACTATACTCGGGATCGATTTTAACCGCAGTATGAATTCTTGATGTTGTAGCTCCTCCTATCAAAAGTGGTAACCTCATCTTTCTTCTTTCCATTTCTTTTGCAACATGCACCATTTCGTCAAGTGAAGGTGTAATCAATCCGCTCAGTCCAATTATATCTACATTTTGATCGATTGCAGTTTGAATAATTTTATCTGCCGGTACCATTACGCCGAGGTCGATTATCTTGAAATTATTACAGCCGAGAACAACGCCAACTATATTTTTGCCGATGTCGTGAACGTCTCCTTTTACTGTGGCGAGCAATATCGTGCCCGATTTGCTCGAATCAGTATTTTTTTTGTCGGCTTCGATATAAGGGATTAAAACTGCAACAGCTTTTTTCATCACCCTTGCGCTTTTTACCACCTGAGGTAAGAACATCTTGCCCGCACCGAAAAGATCGCCTACAACGCTCATCCCTTCCATCAAAGGGCCTTCGATAATAGAAAGAGGATTTTTATAAATTTTCAGTGCTTCATTTATATCTTCTTCAATATAATCGACAATCCCTTTGATTAAGGAGTGCTTCAATCTTTCTTCTACAGATTCCTTTCGCCACTGTTCGTCTTTAACTTCTTTTTGCCTGGTTTTATCGATACTGTTTGCATACTCGATTAACCTTTCAGTAGCATCGGGTCTTCTGTTCAACACGACGTCTTCGACGAGCTTAAGCAACTGAGGTTCAATTTCTTCATAAACTGCAAGCTGTCCTGCGTTAACTATTCCCATGTCCATACCGGCTTCAATAGCGTGATAAAGGAAAACCGAGTGCATAGCTTCTCTTACCATATCATTGCCGCGGAATGAAAACGAAACATTGCTAACTCCTCCGCTCACTTTAGCCAGTGGCAGGTTATTTTTAATCCACCTTACGGCTTCAATATACGCCAGTGCATATTGATTGTGTTCTTCAATTCCCGTAGCAATTGCAAAAATATTCGGGTCAAGTATAATATCCTGTGGTGGGAATCCTACTTCTTTGGTCAATATATCATAAGCCCTTTTGCAAATAGCTATTTTCCTTTCGTATGTATCTGCCTGACCTTCTTCGTCGAAAGCCATAACAACAACGGCGGCACCGTATTTCATAATTTTTTTTGCTTGCTCTTTAAATTTATCCTCGCCTTCCTTGAGCGAAATCGAATTGATAATACCTTTCCCCTGCAAGCATTTGAGCCCTGCTTCAATAACGCTCCATTTAGAGGAGTCGACCATAATGGGCACGCGTGCTATATCCGGCTCTGAAGAGATTAAATTCAAAAACTTAGTCATTGCTTCTTCAGAATTGATCATCGCCTCGTCCATATTCACGTCGATAATCTGTGCACCGTTTTCCACCTGTTCTCTGGCTACCGATAATGCCTCTTCATATTTTCCTTCTTTTATTAAACGTGCAAATTTTTTAGAGCCGGCAACATTTGTTCTTTCACCAATATTGACAAAATTTGTATCGGGTCTGAATATTAGCGGTTCCAGACCACTTAAGCGAAGAAAGGGTTCCACTCTGGGTATTTTTCGTGGTTGATACCGTTCGGCGATCGTTGCAAATGATTTTATATGTTCTGGAGTAGTGCCACAACATCCGCCCACTATGTTTAAAAATCCTTCGGCTGCGTACTCTTCTAAGATTTTCAGCATTGCTTCTGGCGATTCGTCGTATCCACCGAATTCATTTGGCAAACCCGCATTTGGATAAAGACTTACAAAAACGTCGGCAATTTCGGATAACTCAGAAATGAAGGGACGCATTTGAGCAGGACCGAGTGAGCAGTTTAATCCAACACTAAGTAAATTTTTTGTGTGCGAAATCGAAATCCAGAATGCTTCCGTAGTTTGCCCGGACAAAGTTCTTCCACTCATATCGATAATTGTACCGGAAATCATTATCGGCAATTCCACACCCATTTCTTCGAAAAGCTCCATAATTCCAAATAGTGCAGCTTTTGCGTTCAGAGTATCGAAGACCGTCTCGAGCAAAAGAATATCGACTCCACCGTCGATCAATCCCTTTGCTTGTTCTTTATAAGCGACTTTCATATCATCAAATGTGATTGCACGAAAACCCGGATCGTTTACATCGGGTGAAATGGAAAGGGTTTTATTTGTTGGTCCCAGAGCGCCAGCAACAAATCTCGGTTTGGAAGGGGTTCTTGCTGTGAAGTCGTCGGCCACTTCTCTTGCAATCATAGCCGCTCGATAATTTAATTCATAAACGAAACTTTCCGTGCCGTAGTCAGCTTGAGAAATCGAAGTAGAATTAAAAGTGTTGGTTTCAATAATGTCAGCACCCGCATCGAGATATTGATAGTGAATCGACTTTATTATTTCCGGCTGAGTTATAACCAGTATATCGTTATTGCCCTTCAAAGGCGATTTATGGTCACGGAATTTTTCGCCTCTAAAATCCTCCTCACTCAATTTATGGCGCTGAATCATTGTTCCCATTGCGCCGTCGAGTATCATTATACGCTGCGTTAATATTTCTTTTAATAAGTTAAATTTATTCATAATATTATGTCCGTGATAATATGAACAGAAAAATTCTTAGTTTTGATGTCAGCTTTTATTTTATTTATTGTTTAGTATAATTAATTTTATTTCAAAATATAATAAATAAATGGGAAGAATATGATAGTTGTAACTGGTGGCGCGGGCTTTATAGGCAGCGCTGTTGTCTGGAAACTAAATCAATTAGGAAGAGACGATATTATTATCGTCGACGAACTCGGCACAGATAGCAAATGGAAAAACTTAAACGGACTTTCATTTGAAGATTTCTATCACAAAGAAGATTTCATTAGTTATATCATCAACGACAGTCTCCCCTTCGATACGGAAACAATTATTCATCTCGGCGCTTGTTCTTCAACAACGGAGAAAGACGCCGACTATCTGATGGACAACAATGTACATTACTCTCAGGAATTGGCAAAATATGCTCTTAGAAACAACGCTCGTTTTATCTATGCATCTTCAGCAGCCACATATGGGGATGGTTCAAAAGGTTACGACGACGACGAATCCCATCTGGAAGATTTGAGACCCTTGAACATGTACGGATATTCAAAACATCTCTTTGACCTCTGGGTCAAAAGGAATGGTTTACTCAATAAAGTAGTCGGATTGAAATATTTCAATGTATACGGACCAAACGAATATCATAAAGGCGATATGAGAAGCGTAGTTCACAAAGCATTTCAACAAATAAAATCAGAAGGAAAAGTTAAGTTATTCAAATCTTATCATCCGAA
The DNA here is from genome assembly GCF_052656625.1 of Melioribacter sulfuriphilus. Classification (NCBI taxonomy): domain Bacteria; kingdom Pseudomonadati; phylum Ignavibacteriota; class Ignavibacteria; order Ignavibacteriales; family Melioribacteraceae; genus Melioribacter; species Melioribacter sulfuriphilus. The sequence continues at coordinate 233,487 of NZ_JBQXXK010000004.1, forward strand.
CTATAAAGATGGTGAACAAAAGAGAGACTTCGTTTATGTTAAAGATGCTGTGGATATGACTCTATTTTTCATTGAGCATAAAGACAAAAATGGAATATATAACATAGGCACAGGAAAAGCACAAACATGGATTGAACTTGTAACAGCAATATTCAAAGCCCTCGACAAACCAGTTAATATTGAATTTATCGATATGCCCGAGGAGATCAAAGACAAATACCAATATTTTACGGAGGCAAATCTCGATAAGATACGCGCCGCCGGTTACAAAAATAAAATCATGAGTCTGGAAGAAGGCGTAAGTGACTACGTTCAAAATTACTTAATGAAAAAAGAATATCTCGCTTTATAATTTAACGGAGTAAAAATTGGTAAAAGAGCCATCGAGAGGTGAATTTAGAAAGCGTCTCTACTTTTTTACATTAAAACTGATTGAATTTATCGATCAGCTACCGAAAGACAATGTTTCCCAGAGAATTGGAGACGAACTCTTTGGCAGCGGCACAAGCGTTATAAGTAGTTATATCGAAGCCAGCGCCGCTACTACAACAAAGGAAATTAATATCCATACAATTGCCTCTCTTAAATATGCCAATGAATGTAAATTATGGTTAGCACTCGTTAGAGACAGCAAACGCGCCAAACCAGAAAAAGTGAAATGGTTCCTCGACGAGCTCGACGATATTTCCAAAATTTTAGCAGATTCGATTAAAAAATAAAAGGAAGAAATAATTGATGCAGCTTGCAACTCTTTGTTACGTTATTGAGAACAATAAAATATTGATGATGCATCGCGTCAAAAAAGAAAACGATATGCATGAAGGGAAATGGAATGGCCTCGGCGGGAAGTTCGAGGCAGGTGAAACTCCCGAAGAGTGTGTTATTAGAGAAGTTAGAGAAGAGTCGGGATTAATCATTACTAATCCCAGATTAAGAGGTTTTATAACATTTCCTTTGTTCGACGGTGAAAAAGATTGGTATGTATTTGTCTATACAGCAAGTAAATTCAATGGCAATCTGATTAATTCATCAGAAGGTAATTTAGAGTGGATTCCATATGAAGAATTCGGCAAATTGAATTTATGGGAGGGAGATAAAATTTTCATACCGTGGCTTTTTCAGGAAAAATTCTTCAGCGCAAAATTCGTTTACAAAGAGAAGAAACTTGTCGACTATTCAGTTGTGTTTTATTAAATGTTAGTCGAACAATTTCATCTGATTTTTATATTCACTGATCCTTCGATTTGCCAGTTCAATGTATTTTCTGTCGGTATCATAGCCAATATAATGACGATTGTTTTTAAGAGCTGCAAGGCTTGTTGTTCCACTTCCTAGAAATGGATCTAAAATAACGTCATTCTTAAATGAATACATTTTTATCAATCTTTCAGGTAATTCTTCGGGGAAAGGAGCTGGATGACCAATTATTCTGGCAGATACCGCAGGGAACGTCCAGACACTTTTTGTCCATTCCAGAAATTCTTCTTTAGTTATTGTACTTTCTTTGCCGTTGCTTTTCAACGAAAAAGTACCTTTACTAAATACTAATATATATTCATGAATATCTCTCAATACAGGATTAGCAGCGGATAACCAACTTCCCCAAGCTGTCGAAGGACTGGCACTTGAACTTTTATTCCAGATAATTTCTCCACGCATCAAGTATCCTATTTCCAGCATATCTTTAATTATATAGCTGTGCAACGGTATGTATGGTTTTCTACCAAGATTAGCAATATTGATACATGCTCTACCACCAGGAACAAGCACTCTGTAAGTTTCCTTCCATACTCTTCTCAATAAGGTAAGATATTCATCTAAACTTAAGTTTTCATCATACTCTTTAGTAGCATTATATGGAGGAGATGTTATCATTAAATGTACAGAATTGTCAGGTAATTCATGCATACTCTCACTGCTATGGCAAAAATGCCTGTCTAAAACATTTTGTGGAATACTATTCTCAATATACTTTACTTTTTGTTCTTTATTAATACCATCGTATAACTTAGAATTGTAAAATTGCGATGAATCATGATTGATTTTACCTGGAGTACCAAATGAACTTGTTTTAGTACCGTTTCTTCTATTATTAGGACTCATGACTCTCTCTTAGTAATTCTAAAAATCGCTCGGCTTTTTTCTCGATATCAACTTCTTTATTAGCACTCTCGATTAAACGTCCCAACTCCCTGTTTGATTTCATGCCAGAAAAAAATTTTCTATCTTCACTTAATAATCTATTAATATTTTCAACTAATTCATCATAATTATCTATCCTAATAAATCCTTTTTTAATGGTATCTTTAATATTCTCTCCATTGTTATCCAAAGGAGATGGGTTAATAGACCAAAAACCTTGCACAATTCCATATTCACGAAGATTATCAACTTTAGTCCTGTACGTTTCAGTTATCGGTGTATTACCAATAATGATTATTGGTATATAATTCGCTTTATTTGAAGAAATTCTAATGTTAATTGCTTTTCCGATAGCTTTAAGCATTGTATCTGATCTTAAAAAGCTCGGAGTACCTTTATGTGTAGTGTAATCGCCTACATATCTAATTTTTTGTGATGTAGTTAATTTCCAATTCCAAACTAATGACATTTTTACTTCTATTATTATTTTAATATCCTCTGGCTTCTGTTCTTGTTTATTTTCTTTACAAATAGCAACATCTGCAGGAGAATCTTTACTGAGTTCAATTTCTTTACATATGACCTTTCTTACTGCGTAACAATTAATACTTCTTGCATATTCACTTAACAAATCATGAACAAACTTTTCTGTATAATCACCGATGAAAGCATTTCTCGATTGCAGTGTATACTTCCTTCCTTTATATGATTTAGGCCAATATGCATAATAATGATTATCTTTTGTATAGTAAAAAAGTTCATCTGGAGAATGCTCTAAAAGAAACTTTTTAAAGAACATTCTTTCGCATTTTTTATCCCATAAATGCATGTCTACAATATTCACACATTTTTTTTATTTAATATAAAAAAAATCAAGATTAATAACTGGGACTCTTCTTCTATTGATGAACAAAAATTAAGCAGTTTTTTTGGCATATTTATAAGAATCGCTTATATTTGCAGTAATTTTTAAAAAAGGGGGAAACCACTCATGGGAAATTCAAGTACATTATTAGCTGCAAGATTATCAGAAAAACTACAAATTAGAGAAACTCTTGCTATATTTGTCCTGGCTGTTATCCTTCCAATAGTTTTTCATCTTCTGCCTGATATAAATGGAATACCGCTCGGGAAATACGTTCTCCCAGTTTATTATGCACCGTTAATAGCCGTATTGTATTTCAGATTTCATGTAGCATTTGCCGCATCTCTTTTAGCTCCAGTTACTAATTATCTTATAACTGGCAAGCCAGCTTTTGAGATTGTTCAATTAATCACTCTCGAGTTAGTTATATTTGTTACAGCTGCATATTTGCTCAAGCATGTAAGTCGTTTTAAATACGTCATTGCACCATTAAGTTACTTCATATCAGTTATGTTCGTTTATTTCTTTGCATTTTTAAATATTTCTGGACTGCAATTAAGTAACGGTTATTTATTTAATTCATTTTCTACAGCGATTCCAGGAATAGTTATGCTTACAATACTGAATATTATTTTGATTAAAAGAAAAGAGGCTTAAGAAAATCTCGATGAGAGAACTTAGTTTCAGTGAAATCTCTGAGAGAATAAAATTGTTCAAACTTCCGGCTTATGATACCGTCGTCGGTATTCGAGAAGGGGGCGTTGTACCAGCCTCTTTAATTGCTTATAAGTTGAATGCTGAATTGATTACATTAAAGATCAACTTTAGAGACAATAACAATCAACCTATTTACGAAACACCGAAAATATTATCTGAGATAAATAAAAATTTAGAGGGCAAAAAAATTTTGATTGTAGACGATGTATCTGTTACAGGCAAAACACTGGTTACAGCAAAATCGTATTTGAAACTTCCCGAAGCTGACACACTTGTTATGAAAGGGAAAGCCGATTACGTTATCTTTCCTGAAATTGACACATGCGTAATCTGGCCATGGAAGTGATTCAAAATTACACGACACATCAATCAATCAGTTAACTACTCCTGCGGCTCCATACCATAAACAACCCATTCTTCTTTAGCAAGGCCGTATACGCCAGGGACTTTCAGTCTCGCAAGTCTCATAAAAACCGTTAACTGTCCAAGATGATGAATATGATGAGCCATCATTACAGAAAGACTTTTGCCTCGTTTCCAGGTTTCTCCGTATAGAATGTCTTCGCGAAGTAACGTCTCGTCAGTCCACTGTTTCTCAATTTCGTTATAAAGTCCAGATGCTACTTTCTTGAACTTATCGATTTACTCATGAACATTTGACAGCAATTAAGCATCCTTTCCAATTGCTCTGACGTTTAGTTCCATTAATTGAGCCATTTCAACGATAGTTAGTACCATATGCCATACAATTCTTCCACTAGACCTTATATCGTCATGAAATTTCTTGTTAAGACTTTCATCACTTAGTCGTAAAAATCTTTAATTGTTGCTTTCGTTTCCTATTTTCAGTCTTTGAAAAAGTCGTTTATTACACTATAGATATTATCTCCTACCGAAAATTGTTAGAAATTATTTGTACTTATCAATATGGATAAAAAATGTAGAACAAAAGAGAGAATACGAATAAGATCCACATACCAGTTGAGATCTTCTTGAAATTTCCACCAAGAGTCATCGTAAGCGGGTAGATTACAAAACCAGCCGTCATTCCAACGCCGAGATTATAGGTGAAGCACATCATTACGATCGTTACGAACGCCGGAATTGCTTCCGAGAGATTTCCAAAATTGATATTTTTAATTGGCGACATCATAAGAAATCCTACAATGATCAAAGCGGCGCCGTATGCAAACGGAGGAATTGATGTAAAGAAAGGTGAAAGGAATAATGTACCCAAAAATAGGAGCGCCGTTATAACTGCAGAAAAACCGGAACGTCCTCCTGCTTCAATTCCTGCTGCCGATTCAATATAAACTCCGGCTGTAGTAGTACCGAGTAAAGAAGCTACAACTGTCGATAATGCATCGCATAGCATCGGTTTCTCGATGTCTGGTAAATTCCCATTTTCGTCCAGCATCTCGGCTTTATAGGCCAGTCCAAGTAAAGTTCCCAGAGTATCGATTAAATCTGTTATAAATATAACGAGTATCACTGCGATAAATCCCCACGTAAGAGCTCCTACCCAATCGATTTTTAGAAATACCGGTTCGATTGAAGGTGGCATATCAATGATTTTATTTGGCAGAGGTGCAGCGCCCAATAAAAATCCGAGGACTGTAACGCTCAATATGCCTATAATTATTGCACCATGCACCTTTTTAATCATCAATGCAGCAATAATAATAAAACCCAGCACCGCCAGTAGAATTTTTATATCCGATAAATTACCTACTTTTACCGGAGCTTCTGGCACTCCAAGACTTACAATACCAGTATCGTTAAGTCCAATAAAAGTTAAAAACAGACCTATACCCACAGCGAAGGAAATTTTTAGTGATTCGGGGATTTCATTTGCAAGCCAGCTTCTCATTTTTGTTAATGTCAGAATGGTAAACAAAACACCGCTGATAAAGATTGCACCCAATGCTGTTTGCCAGCTATAGCCGAGTACTTTCACTACAGTATAAGCTATAAATGCATTTTCACCCATATATGGAGCAATTGCGAATGGACGTCTGGCATAGACACCCATAATAAAGTACCGAAAAATGAAGTCAAAACTGTTGCCACCATTGAAGGGCCGAACGGTATTCCAGCTGCTTCAAGAATTTTAGGATTTACGATAACTATGTAAGCCATAGTTACAAAAGTTGTAAGTCCTCCTATTATTTCATTACGATAATTTGTGTGGAGTTGATCGAAGTTGAAATACTTGACTATCGACATAATTATTTTCTCTCTTTTATTATAAGTAATAAATTACTTCCGCCAGTCTCTATCATTTACGTGCGGAAGCGAAAATCCATTTTTCGCAGAAAGAGGGAATATAAACAGTGTAGTACTTTATACCTTTGTAATATTTATTCAGAATGGAATCAACAAGAGCATGCGTTTCTGAGTCGAAATGTGAGCAACATTGAAGCGTGAGGATTCCGCCAGGATTCATGCTTTTATAAATATCATTAAAGAAATTATCGAGAAATTTTTCACGCGGAATTTTCGAGAAAGCCTCAGGGTGCATTGTCAGATCATAAACTACAACATCGAAGCCGCTGTTATTCTTTAAATAATGGAGTGCGTCCTGATAGACTATTTCGTCATTCTTATCGATAAAAGACTTTTGAGAGATTTTGAGGAGATACTTGCTACTTACTTCAATTACTTTAGGATCGATATCTACCAGAGTAACTTTACGCGGTTTAATTTTCAATAATTCGTTGAGCACTCCACCATCGCCACCGCCCAAAATCACCGCTTTGTTTATTTTAATATTCGACTTTCTAATCGGATCGACTAATGCTCTGTTATATATATCAGCATCATATTCGGAAATCTGCAGTTCATTGTCGAGAAAAAGCATTCTACCGAAATGCTCGTTCTCAATTATTTCTATCATTTGATATTTCGAATTTTTGGAATAGAGAATTTTGCTGGCATGGTAGCTTACTTCGAATCCGTAGCCGGAGACAGAAGGAATCCAGTCCGGCTCGTGAAATTCGATTATGTTTCCTCTTTTCAAATATCCAAGTCGAACTTTTTTCGGTTTGAGAGCTTTTCGCAGATAGTCAATTAGCTTAATATGCTTATTCGGATCTGAACAGGTAAAAACATCGAGAGATACATGACCCGCTTCTGGATAAGAATGCAAACCGATATGAGATTCATTAATAATTGCAATTACTGGAACGCCGAGTGATTCAAGCTTGTGACTTACTATTCCTACAGAGTGAAGACCGGATTCTTCAATACTTTTTTTCAGAAATGATTTTAACTTTCTTTCGTTATTGAGATAGGTTTTATCGCAGTCAATAAATTCCGCAATATGCTGGGTTCCTAACGGGTTCAATAAACCTCTCCCGCATTTTTTCAAGCAAATATAAACATTTATGGAAAAAATTCATTACCGAGTGTTAAGAATTGTATATAATAGTCCATCTGAATACATATTGCTTCTAGATAATAGCAGAATTCGCTTTGTATGTCGCTTTAAGTAATACTCCAGGAAAAACTTATGTTGTTTTAAGCAGATCAGAATCCTTTTAAAATGAGTAAACTACACTCGTCATTTTAATTAAGAATGATAGCTTGCGAAAGAATTGAAATTGGACGAAGCTGATAAGAAGTAATTAAAGCAAGTTACTGCTTGCTCTAATTGATTATTTCGCCTTTGAGCAATTTTCTGAGTTCATTGTTTAATTTGGTAACTTAACGCTCTCCATTGTTATTGTACTTAACCACTCCATATAATTCGAAGTGATTTGATAGTAAACACAATAAATAAGTTTCCCAGAATCCGAATGATGGCAAGAACAAATACCATTCACCGGGCATACTACATTTTAATAATCTTTAGAAATCTTTCATGCAGAGCTACATTCGTTAAATCTAATGCTAAATCATAAAATCAAACTCACAATTGTCGATAGGTTGAATCTCTAGGTAATCGTGCTTTTTTCAAATAAGGTAAAATCGGACTTAATCGACAAAGTCACTAAAGTATAAATACTCGAAAAAATCACCTAACTACTTTTTTGTTCTTTAAAATATTTCTTAACATCAATATTATTGATTTGTTATCGAGTATTGAAAAAAATACAACAGATTTTGTATGAGATTAGATTAATTCATTTCCAGTAATGCATATCCGGAAGGTAATTTTATAAATTTAAGTGTAACGAGGAGCTCCTGTCCAGCATTTAAAAACGAAACTGTAACTTTGGTAATTTTGTTATCCTGCATATTATCATCTACAATTTCTTTAATTGTGTATTTTTCACTTACATTCAGAAGAGCTGAAATTTTTTTGCATATCCTTCTGGCTGTGTTTAATTCATCTTCATTATTTGGATTTAATACCGACTTGAGTTTTCTGTTTGAATCTTCACCATTGTAAACAATTAAGGCGGCGGCTCTTTCATAATTTTTTTGTTTACTGAGTTTAAAGAGTTCTTCTACGGTGTTATGTATTTTATTCTCTTCCTGTGGTGGTACAATGTTTTTTTGCGGAATAACAAAAACAGTCATCAGAACAAGCAACAAAATCGTCAATATAATATTATAGATCGATTTCATATTTCCCTCCACATCTATAAACGAAAGTTAAACATCAATGACAAAATAGTGTTCTTACCTTAAAAAGTAAAATGTTTTATTGGTTCACCCTTAGCACCAATTTCTGTCATAGCCTCGATACCAATATCAAGATGAATATCGGTATACTTTTTCGTCACATATCGATCTGACTTATCAGTTTTTATGCCTTCAGGAAACATTGGCAAATCTGACACCAGTAATAGAGCTCCGCGTGCAATTTGATTTGCATACCCTACAATAAATAATGTAGCCGTTTCCATATCAATGGCAATAACACCGAGTTTTTTCAAATATGCTTTGAATGACTCGTCCCATTCCCATAGCCTTCTGTTAGTAGTGTAAACAACACCTGTTCTGTATTCCATTTTACGTTCAATAATTTTATCGGAAACAAATTTGTGAAGTTTAAATGAGGGCAAAGCTGGTACTTCTGGCGGAAAATAGTCGTTGCTTGTACCTTCGCCTCTTATAGCAGCAATCGGTAGAATGAAATGACCAATTTCAGTCGAATGTTTTAATCCACCGCATTTACCAAGGAAAAGTACTCCCTTAGGATTTCTGGCAGTCAGTAAGTCCATAATAGTAGCTGCATTGGCCGAACCGATACCGAAATTAATTATTGTCAATCCCTGATTGTTGGTAGCCGTTTGCATCGGTTTCCCGATTCCTTTAATGTCGCAGTTAAATCGTTCTGCAAATCGAGTTACGTAATTATAAAAATTTGTCAATAGAAGGTAGTCGCCAAATTCGTCAATTTTAGTATCAGTATAACGGGGCAACCAGTTTTTTGCAATTTCGAGTTTAGTCTTAAGTTCTTTTTTCTTTGCCATATTTAATCCTATTTGATTCGGACAAAACGTTTGTTGAATTTTTCATCAATTTGAAAGACGACCCACGAAAAGAGATATCCTACAACCGAGCCAATGATTGCTCCTCCTATTACATCAGAGGGGTAATGAACGCCAACATACGGTCTTGAAAATGCCACAATAAAAGCCACTGTGAAAAAAGCTATTTTATAGTTTGGATAAATTCTCGAGAAAAAAATTGCCACGGAGAAATTATTGACTGCGTGAGACGATGGAAACGAGTATGACCCAGTACAACCAACAAGCAATCTTACATCTGACAATGCATTGCAGGGTCTGAGCCTTTCGAATAAATCTTTCAATAAGTTACTGCTCAATTGGTCGGAGATGGCTACAAGAAATATCAAAACAACAGCTGCAATTCTTCCTCTTCTTCCCCCCTTAATTATCAAAGTTAAATAAAGAATAGTATAAGCAATAAACCAATTTCGAGGATCTGTTATAAATGGAAAAAACTTATCGAATAGTGGATTGGACAAAGTATGATTAATAAAATAGAAAAGAGAAATGTCGATGTTCAGTAAAAAGTCCACAATTCATCCTAAAGAAATTTTAATTATGTCGATAATATATTAATTATTTATTTATTAATTTAGTATCGATAATTATTGATATACTCCCGAAGCATGATTATTATCAGAACATAAAATATTTCCCTAACTTTGAAAATAACGGGTAACAAGTGGTAACAGCAGGAAATACAGCTAAAAAATATTCCCGAACATTAGAGCATAAAGTTAATGAATATATAAAGCAAGAAACACAAAAGGAGCTTTTATCTCCATTCAGATCGTTGGCCATTTTTTCTGCTGCATCTGGCGGGATAGCTCTAATTTTCGAAGTGCTCTATTTCAGTGAGCATAGCATTCAACTTTATGTATCGCGTTTATTTTCCGTTTTCATCGCCTTTGTACTACTTGTATTATCTAATTCACGACATGGCAAAGAACATCCCGCCTTGCTGGTACACATTCTTTTAATGTCGATCGTGGCGTCTTTCGGAGTGATGATTTATCTGGAACCACAAACCTTAGTATTCAATTCGCACATAATAAGTCTAATAATATTTACTGCCGCATTATTTCTCAGCTGGGAGGTACGCCATCAGGTTTTAGTTGCAGTTTATTATAACCTCGTGTTTGTTGCTTCGGCAATAGCCAATCAGGCTCAAAATATTCAGCACATGCTCGAATCGATTGTACTGGTAATGATCATAAGCGTTATGGCGGTGGTCGCAAGTTATATTAATTACAGACTCCGTCGCGAGGCTTTACTGAAGAGCTACGAAGTCGTCCTTTCAGAAAAAAAATTCAGAAATATTTTTGAAAATTCGGTTGAGGGAGTATTTCAAATTACTCCAGCAGGCAAATTCACCGCTGTAAATCCCGCTCTTATCAGAATGCTGGGATATTCATCGGAGGAAGAAATTAATAAATTGAATTTTTTCAACGACCTCTTCAAAAGGAAATCGGACGCAGATTTGTTGAATAAATTGCTCGAAAAACAGGGTAAGGTAAAAAATTACAGAGTACAGTTTCTTAAAAAAGACGGCAGTGAAATTGCAGTTAAAATGAATGTAAGGCTGAGTTACGACGAGGAGGAAGACGCAACATTTTTCGATGGCAGCCTTCAGGACATAACTCAACAGGTGCTGGCAGAACACGAACGCCAGAAAGCACTGGAAGCATTGCGACAGGAAAAAATTAAATCTGACATAGCTGCGCAGAAAGCTCGACAAGAAAGTAGCTATAAAACTAAATTCCTGGCTAATATGAGTCACGAAGTTCGTACTCCAATGAACTCGGTTATGGGTTTTCTTACATTGATTGAAAATGACCTTTTTGAAAGTGAGGAGGAACTAAAAAAATTCGCGCGGGATGCCCGTCTTGCAGCTGAATCGTTACTGGACATAATCAACAATATTCTCGATATATCTAAAATCGAAGCAGGTAAGATGGAACTCGAAGAAAACGAGTTCGACCTGAGTGAAGAAATTCATAAAGTATCGTCGATAATTGGTCAAGCAGCTCGACAAAAGGGAATTGAAATTATCGAAGAGATCGATCCAGGTCTGCCCGATAAAATTTACGGAGACGCCACACGCTACCGACAGGTCGTATTAAATCTGGCTGGCAATGCTGTTAAATACACCGACAAAGGAAGCGTTACGATTTCTGTAAAAGTAGAAAATAGAACTACAAGTACAATCGAAATCCTTACCTCTGTAATTGATACTGGTACGGGAATTCCTAATGATAAAATTCCCCTTCTTTTTGAACCTTACGTGCAGGTAAAAGACAAAAAGGACAAAAAGGAAGGCACGGGACTAGGATTGGTTATTGCGAAAGAATTCATTAAACTGATGGGTGGCGATATTAATGTCGAAAGTAAACCCGGTCAAGGAAGTAAATTTTACTTTACAGCCAGGTTCAGGCTCACTCCATCGGAAAGCGAAGAATCCGGAGTTGCAGCAGCTTCAATTTACAATCAAAAAGAGATAGAAAAACAAGAAGCACTAAAACCATCCATTCAAGAATCGAAGTCTGAAAAACGTTTACTACTGGTTGAAGACAATCCGATAAGTCAGGACCTGGAGTTAAAAATCCTCCGCGAAGTCGGTTACACAGTGGAAGCAGTATCGAGCGGAAGCGAAGCTATTGATGCAGTTAAAACAGGCAGATATAATCTTGTTTTAATGGATATCGAGATGACAGATATGGACGGCATTACCGCCACAAAACAGATTAGAAATTTACCCGGCGATGTAGGTAAAATTCCGATTATTGCTGTCACTGCGCACTCAAGTATGAAAGACCGTGAAAAATGTTTAGCAGCAGGGATGAACGATTATATCGCCAAGCCTATTAACATTCAGTTCTTAAAACTTACGATCGACCAGTGGCTAAAGAGACAAATCGATTAAAAGAAGGCTGCACCATATGGAGCACAGCCTTCAACAAATTATGCCATTTTAAGAACCTCTTCAATACGCGTTAAAGCCCAGTCAATTTCCTCTTTTTTAATAATCAACGGGGGAGCAAAACGAATTACATTTTCGTGAGTTTCTTTGCAAAGAATTCCTTTTTTCATAAGAGCTTCACAGAAGCGGCGCGCTCCTCCCGCTTCCGGTATTAATTCTACTCCGATGAACAATCCCTTACCTCGTACTTCTTTGACATGCGGGGATTCGATGCCTTTTAATTTTTCGATGAAATATTTACCTACTTCAGCTGAGTTTTCAATCAATTTTTCTTCGATCAGTACTTTGAGTGATTCTCTTGCTACAGCAGCACCGAGTGGATTTCCTCCGAAAGTCGAACCGTGGTCACCTGGCTTGAAAACGCCGAGTACTTCTCGATCAGACAAGACTGCAGATACTGGATAACAACCACCCGACAAAGCTTTGCCAATTATCACAACGTCGGGTCGAATCCCTTCATGCTCGAATGCAAATAATTTACCAGTCCTTCCCAATCCAGATTGGATCTCGTCTGTAATTAATAAAACATTATTCCTTTTACAAATTTCATAAGCCTTTTTCAAATAGCCCTCCGGAGGCACAATTATACCACCTTCTCCTTGAACAGGCTCGACAATAAAAGCAACTGTATTTTCTGTTACTGAATTTTCTAAATCTTCTGCATTCCCGTACTCGACAATTTTAAATCCAGGAGTAAGTGGACCGAAGCCATCGCGGTACTGTTTTTCAGTAGAGAAACTGATGATTGTAATTGTTCTGCCGGCAAAATTATTTTTGCATGCTATTATCTCGGCTTTATTTTCGGGAACTCCTTTAACTTTGTATCCCCATTTTCTTGCAGCTTTCAAGGCTGTTTCGACAGCTTCAGCTCCTGAATTCATTGGTAATGAAATTTCGTATCCAGTCTGCTCACTCAATTCTTTATAAAGTAAAGGGAGTTGATCGTTACGAAATGCACGTGAAGTCAATGTAACTTTTTCTGCCTGTTTCTTGAGAGCATTTATAATACGTGGATGACAATGCCCCTGATTAACAGCAGAATATGCCGCAAGACAATCCAGATATTTATTTCCCTCGACGTCATACACCCAACAACCCTCCGCTCTTTCAATTACTACATCCAGCGGATGATAATTGTGCGCCCCATATCTTTCTTCCAGTTCAATAAATTCCTTTGTTGTCATATAAATCCTCTTTTTATTTAAATTGTAGCTCTAAATTATTAAAATTGTTTTTCTATTCCGAATGATGATTAATACAAAAATTTATAATTTTGGTTATCAACTTGAGAGTAAGGTGACGAAATGGAGATCAAAACGTATAGTTTTACTGTAAATACCAGGGGTAACAGCGACATAATAGACATTACTGCTGAAGTAAAAGAGAAATTAAATGAAACTGGATTTAAAGAGGGAAGTGTACTGGTTTTTGCTCCAGGCTCCACTGCAGGAATTACAACAATAGAATTTGAGCCTGGATTACTAAAAGATTATCCCGAATTTTTCGAAAAAATAGCTCCATCAAATAAACATTATCATCACGACGAGACCTGGCACGATGCCAATGGATATGCACACGTGCGAGCTTCGTTGCAGGGCAATTCTGTAACGGTTCCATTTACAAATTCAAATTTACTTCTGGGCACCTGGCAACAGATAGTACTTATCGACTTCGATAATAGACCCCGCCGAAGAAATATTATTACACAATTTATAGGACAATAAAATGACAAAATTCAAGTTTTTTCTGACCTGCTTCCTTTTTCCTTTCCTGTTGAACTTTGCGTGGGGAAATGAAGGTCATCAGCTTATAGCCAAACATGCATTAAACTTAATCTCCTCAGAGATTGGCTTATCACAAGATGCAATCAATTACATTATAGAACACTCCGTAGACCCGGATTACAGAAAAAAAGACGATCCCGATGAACCTCAAAGGCATTTTATCGACATCGATTTCTACAGCGAATTTTTAAATGGAAGCATGATAAATTCGAAAGAAACATTAAAAGCTATTTACGGCGATAGCACTGTAAAAAAAATGGGACTGCTACCATGGGCTACTTCAGAAACATTTGATAAACTTGTAAATGCATTCAAGGAAAAAGATCGTGCTAAAATATTGCTATACTCTTCCGACCTGGCTCATTACGTTGGGGACGGCCATCAGCCGCTTCACGCAACAATAAATTATAACGGGCAACTCACAGGTCAGAAAGGAATACACTTCCGATATGAAATTGAGATGTTCAACCGCTATCTGAATGAGATTGAAGCAAACCTGAAGAATGGTCAGGTAGTTGAACTAAAAGCTCCTCTTTTAGATGTAATTTTTGACTATATCTACGAATCAAATTTCGAAGTGGATATAATTTTAAACGCCGACAAAAAAGCAACACAATACAGTAATAATGATGAAAACAAATATTACGAATTGCTCTGGTTTAGAACCCGTCATTTGACAATTGATAAAATAAATCAAGCGTCTATAATGTTGGCATCGATGATTTATACTGCCTGGCTCAAAGCCGAGAAACCTGTTTTGAGTTCATTATGAAAAATAAATTTGTAACCGTATTCGGCAGTTCTGTACCTAAACCGGGCGACGAAGAATACGAAACGGCATATCTGCTGGGGAAACTTCTTGCAGAAGCGGGTTTAAATGTTTGTACTGGAGGATATCAGGGCATTATGGATGCTGTTTCGAAAGGTGCTCGTTTAGCCGGAGCCGAAGCCATTGGAGTTACTATCGACATTTATAATTCCGTACCGAGTAAATATCTGAGCAAAGAAATTAAATGCAAATCCCTTTTTGAAAGACTCGAAAATCTAATGAAAATTGGAGATGCATATATAGTCCTTCAAGGTGGCACCGGCACGCTGGTGGAGCTTGCCATTGTGTGGGAATTTATCAACAAAAAAATGATGCCCAAGAAACCTATAGCATGTCACGGGAAAATGTGGTCCGATATTGTAAAGCTTATGGATACTCAGATAGAGAAAGAAAAACGTGAAATCGGTTTGATAAAATGTTTTAGCGATATTAAGATCTGCGCTAATTATATAATTGACTCACTTTCCTGAATTAAGTAATTCTTCCGAAAGTTTATACACCAGGTCGACCGGCAATTCTTTGATACATTTAAACTTAACGTCTCCCCTTTTACAGGTCAATGGTCTGGGTGAATAATAAAAGCATGGAGCGCAGTCGAGATTAAGCGAAGCAATTCTATACTCTGTTCGCCAGGGATGAATATAATCGGGATTCGTTGGCCCTATTAAGGCAACCACTTTCAACTTTAAAGCCGACGCCACATGCATAAGACTCGAATCGTTTGTGACAAACAAATTACATCTTTTCATAACCGCTGCAGTATGAATTAACGAATCTGTATCAACAGAAATAATATTAGAATTGCCTCCGTACTTTATTATCTCTTCTTTTAATCGATGCTCTTCAGGTCCTCCGAAAATCAACACACGTGCTTTATGTTGATTGATAAAACGAACAGCTAACTCGGCAAATTTTTCAGTACTCCACCTTCTATTAGCATGATTCTTTAATGTAGAGCATCCAGGATGGAATCCAATTACAGTTTCATCTTCACTTATTTTATATCTACTTAAAAAGTTACGCATATATTCTTCATCATCAGAAGAAAAATTCAAGCTCAAGCCTGGAATAGAATCTACTAAAGAGCCAGTTATCTTTTCGATTAATTTGATATTTTCTTCTACATTGTGAAGTTTATCATTCTCTTCAATTCTAACATTATTCAAAAATCCAAGATTCATAAAATCCATGCGGAGATACTTTACAGCAGCTCGTTTTTCTGCTCCGATTAAAAAGTTAATAATATTATATTCCTTTCTGTTTGATGGATACACATTAATCGAAATGTCGTATTTACCTCTTAGACTTATAACATACGAGAGCGATTTTAATTTTGGCTTATTGAGAAAGTCCCAGTACAAAACTTCAGAAATCTCGGGTAAACTATTATATATTTCCGCCACTCCTTTGTACATTACAAGGGAATCGATCCTTGAATCGGAGTAAATCTTCTTTAGCACCGATAGTGCCGGCGTAAACATCAATGCATCCCCGATACCTGATAAAGCTAAGACTAATATTCTCATACCTGTACAGTCATTATTAAAATGAAGAGTCCGCCTTCAAGCGGACTCTTTCTTAGGAAAATTAAAATTTATCGAAGCTTATTTAACTTCGAGCGTGTCAACGCCCGCAAGCCGTCTGTATCTATTGAGCAATTGTTTGACAGATTCGTCGTAAGGCAAATAAATTGACAATTGATTAAGAACTTCGACGGCTTCTTTGTACATTTTCATATTTTCATAATGGGTCAATAATATATCATACGGATTATTCCAGCTCGAATAATCTCGCGGATTGTTCTTTAATTGCAACTTTGCCGTTTCAATTACCTCTTTTGCAATTTCTTTATACTTGTCGTATGCGCCCGCAGCATAATAAAGACGAGCAACATCATGCAGAATTCTGTTGTCAACTTTTACGATATTGCGTGGAATTTTCTTTTCCATTAAATCGAGAGTTTCAACTGTACGTGTACTATCTTTTAAGCTATAGAGATAATGAACGGCAAGCCTCATGAAAGTATTGCGATAGTTCTGTATTAATCGCTCGTGGTTTTCATCGAAAAAGATTGTCGAGTCGTTCAAGCCTCTAAATTTAAATCCGGGACGATAATCTTTCGAAAATCCTTTTGGTTCGTCGAATAATTGTTTGCGCATAATCGGCTCGTTTATAAATTCGATTGAGCCTGTGTTCGACTTATCCGGCACAAGTCGAAGCGCCATACCCTCCATACGCAGATAGTCATCAAGTCCAAGCTTACTATCGTCCGAACAAGTTATTGCAAAATAAATTGGTCTTTCCCATTTGCTTTGCATGATTATATCGAGTACTACAAGGTCTTGAGTTCGAATGGCTTTAATATTCCCATATTGTACTGGATTTTTCATGAGCCATGTAAGTTTTCCTGTTTTTATAATTGTACTATCTTTAACGTGGAATTTTTTAATTACCTCGGGCGGAACGGGAATAGACATTTCAGTGGGTTCCCACCTTTGTACTGTAAGATTATCGATGTCTCTATCGGAAAGGCTCATCTGAACCTTGGGTGCGCCATAAGGTTCGGTATTTTTAAGTTGTTTGATATACCAAGGAGTGTTCAGAAGACTAAGATTCGCAATTCGAACATCTCTACGGACACCTTCGACATCCTGCAAATACCACAACGGGAATGTATCGTTATCTCCGTTAGTAAATAAAATTGCATTGGGAGCGGCACTTTGCAATAGATTATAAGCGTAGTCCCATGGAACGTAATTACGCGAGCGGTTGTGTTCGAAGTAGTTTGCATGGAACATATTTACAGGAACTACAATAATTCCCGCAACCATTATAAGACTTAAAAATGGTTTAAGATTATTAATCTTATCAAATTTTTCGATAATCAATTCAATTATGCCTCTCATGCCGAGTGCAATCCAGATTGAATAAACAAAAAAGGCACCGACATAGAAATAATCGCGTTCACGCGGCTGTGGTTGTTGTTGATTTTGATAGAATGCCGTTAAATAGCCGAGGAATATAAACATAACCAAAAAGACCGAAGCCATCTTCCAATCGCGCCTAAAATGGAAAAACAAACCAAACAGACCAATAAAAAACGGGATGCCATACATATCCGACCAATCGACGCCACTATCTTGATAAGTAGAAACTCGTCCGATATAATTCCAGAATAAATATCTATTGAACATGTGATCCATCTGATAGCGCCACAGGAAATCGAGATCGCTCGAATAATTTGTGTATATACCCATTTGATGCGGTTCGTTGGAAAATCTTCTCTTAAACGTTGGGAAATCACCGTATTGCTCACGATTCAGGTAAGACTCCAATTCGGTAAAGGTTTTGGGAGAATTCATATTAATCGGCGGCTCTTCATTGGCACGTATTATTATCATAGCATAAGTGGTGATTCCAACAAGCCCCAATAAAAAAGCTTTCGATACAAGATTGAGAGTTGGTTTATTATTCTTTGCAGTCCAGTGGATAGCAAAAGCCGTAATGGCAAATAATAATATCGAGGTTATGAGATTTAGTGTGTAGTCATTACCCGATATTAATGATATAAGTCTGGGTACATATTTGACTAGACCTGGATAAACTACAACAAGTGTAATACCTCCGAGAATCATTGGAATATAAAATGAATTTCTCGTAAAGATCTTTTTATACAAAGCCGCCATAATCAAAGCCGAAATGGCGCCCAGCACTATCATAAATCGTTTGTCAACGTCTTTATATTCATCAGGGGTTGGTGGATTGGACGAAGTTTGCGAAGCCCACATTAAAGCCGCTACCACAAGCACAACGGCAGCATGAATAAGAAATATTATTGCGGTCTTTTTAAGTGTTTCTTCATCGTCAATATATTTTCTGAATACAACAATCATAACAATTGGCACAATCGCAAGAACAGCCATCAAATGCACGCCTGTAGAGAGCCCTATTAAATAAGCAATCAAGAGAATATATTTTTCGTTGTCCGGCTGGTCGGCTTTTTCATTCCATTTCATCATTAACCAGACTACAAAAGCAATAAAGAAAGTCGAAGATGCATACACTTCAGCTTCGACAGCATTAAACCAAAATGTATCGCTAAAACTTAACGAAAGGGCTCCAATGGCAGCGGGTATATAAACAGTTAATGCTTCGAATAAACTTCCAGGTTCTTTTTTCCTATAATTTTTTATAAGCATTACGGCGATTAAATATAGGAACATCACCGTAAAGGCACTCGTAACAACTGAAATTAAATTGACTCTTAAACCGATGTTTTCAGCAAAAGGGATCATAGAAAAAAGTCTGCCAACGATTAGGAAGAAAGGTGTTCCAGGTGGATGTGGCACCTGCAGTGCATACGACGATGCAATAAATTCGCCACAATCCCAGAAAGAAACCGATGGCTGAACCGTTATTAGAAAAACAAATAAGCTGATAGCAAATACTATTCCTGCAATAATTCTGTTAAGTAATTTATGATTCATATCCCACCGCTATTAATTTTTCCTGAATTATTCGTCCGTTCTATCTTCCGGTTTTTTAAAAAGATTATCCAGATTTTTCCTTTCCCTGTTAACGTGATACTTTATATAAAGATTTTTGAGCTTCTCAAAGGAAAGTTTGTCGAGGTCTTCGTCGTCTTTGTGTCTTTGAAGGAGTATCTTATATACTTCTTTTTCTTTAGGGTCGAACTTACGTTCATATTTTTTCAATATTTCAAAGTATTTTTTCTGTTCCTGATAGCTCATTTTTTAGTGTGATTATCTGAAAATAGTATTCCAAATTAATTAAAAATTCATACAATAAAAAACTATATTTGGACAAAAAGCGTAGGTTCTTATGCAAGTTTACAAGAACTATACACCCGATGTTTCAATAATTCTACCTACATACAACAGAAAAAATTTGTTGCCGAGAGCAATAAATTCCGTTATAAACCAGACTTATGATAAATGGGAATTGATTATTGTAGACGATGGAAGTACGGACAATTCGCTTGAAATTATCGAGCCGTATTTGGTCAATTATGAAAACATCCGTTATATGAGGCATTCGAACAGAAAACCGCCATTATCGATGAATGCCGGTATACTTGCAGCAGTTGGAAAATATATAACATTCCTCGGCAGCGACGACGAATATAAACCCGAACATTTGAAATTGAGGATGAAGTTACTTTCAGAGAACGCTGAAATAGATTTAATCCACGGAGGTTTGGAAATAATTGGAACCCCATTCGTAAAAGACAAAAATGATCTAACTAAATTAATTCATATTTCAGATTGTATAGTCGGCTGTACATTTATCGGTAAAAAAGAAGTTTTTCTAGAACTTCAAGGCTTTAGAAACCTAAGATATAGCGACGATTCCGACTTTTATGAAAGAGCCTTTAAACGATTTAATATCCTCAAAGTAGATTACCCCACTTACATATATTACAGAGATACGCCGGATAGTATTTGTTCAACTATAGAATAGAATACTTAATATACTTTAATATGTTTACACTTTTTAATATTTTGTACCAACCATTACGAGGTGTAAAATGAAGCGGCGAGACTTTATAAAAAAAGGATTACAGAGTAGCATACTAATTACCGCAAGTGTATCGCTCCCGGCTTTTACGAACAACATATTTGCAGAAAAGCGTGGTAATTACGACTTAGTAGCTATAAAAGGTGGTACACCAGGCGATATGTTCGACAGAGGTATTGGAGCAATGGGAGGTATGAAGAAATTTGTTAAACCAAATTCAAAAGTTGTAATTAAACCAAATATCGGGTGGGATACTTCTCCTGAAAGAGCCGCCGATACTAATCCAGAACTCGTCTCCCGTGTCGTAAAAAGCTGTTTTGAAGCTGGAGCAAAGGAAGTCTATGTTTTCGATCATACGTGCGACGACTGGCGCCGAGCTTATTCCAACAGTGGAATTGAAAAAGCCGTAAAAGATGCTGGTGGTACCATTGTTCCGGGCAACAGCGAGAGTTATTATCATGAAGTAGACATTAAAAAGGGAAAATTACTAAAGCAAGCCAAAGTTCACGAACTAATACTCGAATCGGATGTATTTATCAACCTTCCAATATTAAAACACCATGGTTCGGCACGCATTACAGTTTCTCTCAAAAATTTAATGGGGATTGTCTGGGACAGAGGATACTGGCATAGAACGGGTTTGCATCAATGTATTGCAGATTTCGGAACATTTCGTAAACCCGATTTAAATATTGTCGATGCTTATTATGTAATGACGAAAAACGGTCCGCGAGGTGTATCAATGTCAGATGTTGTTGTTATGAAATCTCAAATAATTTCGACCGATCCTGTTGCAGCGGATTCGGCAGCAGCCATGCTGTTTGGTATTAAACCTGATGATGTTCCTTACATAACTATCGCCGATTCAATGGGTCTGGGCGTAAAAGATCTAAAATCACTCAACATCGAAAGAATCGTAATGTGACATGAATACTGGCCTGTTGAAAAAAATTCGTGTAGTTCTTGCTCTCGTATTTTTTATTCCTGTCACATATATTTTAATCGACTTTACAAATAGCGTTTCGACAAGCCTTATTGACAAAATTCTCTTTTTTCAATTTGTGCCTTCTTTATTAAAAAGTTTAATTTTGTTTTCGTTTACAACAGCGGGATTTATATTAGTACTATTATTAACGACCTTGTTTGGAAGGATATATTGCTCAACCATTTGCCCACTTGGCATTTTTCAGGATGTTATTAATTATATTGTAAAAAAAATAAAAAAACGGAAAAGAAGACTAAGTTTTATCACTCCAAATAAAACCGTTAAACTCACTTTGATGGCAATTCCCTTTCTGCTCCTCATAGTTGGTCTTGCCACAGGATTTCTTATTTTCGACCCATACAGCATTTACGGCAGATTGGCTGGTAACTTCTTGCGACCTGCGATAATTTTCACCAACAATATTGTCTCTTCTGTTCTGTCTTATTTCGACATTTATTCTGTCTATCCTGCAGAAATAAATGCTTTCAACACCGTGCCTTTCATTGTTGCTTTCTTCTACTTAATATTGATTACCTATTTAACCATAACAAAAGGGAGACATTACTGTAATTTAATTTGTCCAGTAGGGACGTTACTGGGATTAATTTCGCGATATTCTCTTTTTAAGATAAAAATTAATAACGAGGATTGTCTTTCATGTGGTTTATGCGAAAGGGATTGTAAAGGCAATTGCATCGACAGCAAAAATAAGAAAGTAGAATCTGAAAACTGTGTGATGTGCTTCAACTGCATTACAGCATGTCCAACAAAAGGTATAGTTTATTCGGCTGGAAATTATTTTAAGAAAAATACAATCGAAACGGATAGTAACAAAAGAAATTTTATCATTAAGAGTGTGGTATATTTATCCTCTCTCACATTCGTTGGACAAAAACTTCAGAATAAAATAGTGGTTACAAAACCAAGTACTATTCCCATTTTCAGAAAATACACAGTGTCTCCTCCAGGTTCAATAAGTCTGGAGCACTTCAACAATTCATGCACGGCGTGTCATCTCTGCATAAGTGCCTGCCCAACGCAGGTATTACAACCTTCTTTTTTGGAATACGGACTAAAAGGGATGTTACAACCGCATCTTGACAATGCATCAGGATACTGCAATTTTGATTGTATTATCTGCAGTGAAGTATGTCCAACAGGCGCGATACTGCCTTTAGCTGTCGAAGAAAAAAAACTCACTCAGTTGGGAATTGCAAAATTTGTAGAAGATAATTGTGTAGTCAAGACACAAAATACTGATTGCGGAGCCTGCGCGGAACATTGCCCAACAAAAGCAGTCCACATGATTCCTTATAAAAATAATCTATTTATACCGGAAGTACGAGAAGAATACTGTATCGGTTGCGGAGCGTGCGAACACGCCTGTCCTGTTAAACCTTATAAAGCAATTTATGTGGAAGGTAATCCAATTCACAAAACAGCCAAGATAAATCCTGAATACAAAGAGAATCATCAAGAAATCGATACCAGTACAGATTTTCCCTTTTAATTTCTTCTCATATCTTTTCCCTGACATCATAAACTTGTTGCAGATCACTCTTTTCAATTTGACTTACCTGTATTTATTTAATAGTTTGATATTGATTTTATTCATACCCTTTTTGCTAATATAACTCAGATCTTCTTTTAGTAAAAAGCTTCGTTAATTAACACGCTATATGTTCTTTACGTACTAATATAATTATCAACAATAAAAAAGATTTACTAAAAGGAGGTTTTATGAGTAAAAGCAAAAAGGTGATTATCCATTTTTTAGTTTTATCCTTCTTTTTTACGAGCAATTTCTTTGCTCAAAAAAAAGCAAATTTTAAACCAGAGAAAATTCAAAATGAGATTAATACCCAGCGCAATTTTTTTGTCGCACTGGAAACAAACGGAACATTTAATACAACCGTTTATACTTTTGGAGATATAACCGTATTCTCGTACTTCGATAATACCGTCGTTTCTATTTACGATGCTTCAAATAATTTTATTAGCAGTGAAACACTTAATATGGATTCATATCATACATTTAATTACGGTAGCGGAATTTTTAGAATTGTCGGGAATAAGACATACACGGTTTTAGTTGGCGATGCAATTACATCTACAGTTAATGGCTTTTATGCTGTTGACGAATCCGGGCGAGCGGTCTCTACTAAATTTAATACCTGGATGTCAAATAGTAGTTTCAACCAAGATGATTTTATAATATTCGGCTATCAAGATAATACGGGATTCACAGTTAAAAATCTTCAAACAGGTACATTAATTGCTGCTGGAACACTTAATGAAGGAGAGAATTATTCCTTTAAAAATGCAGGCAATATCCCATACGGTCTTCCATTACAGGTCTCTGCAACAAAACCTGTTTCAGTTTTATCTTACGAGGATCAGGATTATTATGTACCATCAAGCAATGGAAGCTTTGTTGGAACTTTGTTCTACGGTTTTTCTGGCTATAATGGTTACTGGCAAAATAGTATTACAGTTACCTCCTATTCCGATAACAATAACATAATAGTTAAAAATACCATAACTGGAGAAACGATAAGTGAATATACATTACAAAAGGGTCAGGTACATTCCGACGGAATAACTTCTGCTGTTTTTTGGACAGTCACGTCTTCACAACCGGTTTCCGCAGCTAATATTCCTTATGCCGGATGGAAAGACTCATATTATTATATGACCCGTGCAATAGATGAAACAGGAAAAGGATTTGGCAAACTTTTTTACGTCCCAACTATTGCCAGCAATATACACGTTTTTTCATTCGAAAATAATAATAATATAACTATCACTCAGCTCGGGGAATATGATCTATTCCCTTATACAAATCCATCGACTATCTGGAGTGGAACCCTTAATGAAGGTGAATTTTACTATTTTAATTCTGCTTATGGTAATTATGTCTATAAAATAGAAAGTTCCGGGTATGTTTCGGTTCTTCAAAGTAATGGTGGAGCAGGCGCGGATTTTATGCCACTTGCCTATTCGCTTGATTATCCTGACCTTGCAATTTCCACATCGGATATTGAATTAAGTAAGTCCGATGAAGAGATCAATGCAGGAGACAAGATTACAATTACTGTAACTGTACATAACTATGGAAGCGTACCTGCTAACAATGTAGTTATTACAGCGTTTGATGGCGATCCAGATGCTGGAGGCAGTGCACCTCCAATCGGTAGCGGTTCAATAGTAAGCATTCCAGCAGGCACCACAGAAATTTTCACATATAATTATACAGTACCCTTAGCTCCAGAATACCGAACGATTGTTGTAAAAGTTGATCCATTAAACAATATTACCGAATCAAACGAATCTAACAATAAAGCATTTAGAAGTATAAAACCGAACGAGGAACTTTTACCACCGCTTGCTGTAACTGTCACTGCACCGTCAAGTCTAATTTTGCAAAACGATGTTTTATCGCCCAATCCATTTACTGTTCAACTTGATATTTTTAATACAGGAACTGTTTCTGCCGGAGATGTTACTGCCACTCTTGAGTTATTAGATGGATTGAACTTGGCAACTGGTAATTTAGTACAAAATGTCGGCAATATAACAGCAAACTCGTCTACTTCGATAACTTACTCTATTAATGCCAATAAAAATATTTCAGGTTTCAATAGGTACAGAATCACTATTACGTCTTCCAATTCGGAAACAAAAACTATAAACCGAGCTATCAATGTGCCCGACGCTACTCCTCCATCTGTGCCTATAAATTTTGACGGACAAGTTTCTGGTGAAGGATGTGCCTTGTTCACCTGGAACAGAAATAGCGAATCGGACTTAGCTGGTTACTATTTATATTATGGGACCGACGGTATAAATTGGAACGGAACAGGTGCAAATCAAGGCGATTCACCAATACTTATAATCGGTCAAAATAATTTCGAAGTGTGCGGTTTAAAAGCAGGCATCTATTATTTTGCATTAAAAGCTTTTGACTCGTCAAATAATTTAAGTTCATTAACTAACACTGTTCAGATTTCTATATCTGGAGAAACAACTACCCAAACATTGTTTTATGGCGATACACCACAGATCTGGACTGTTGGAACAACTCCACCAGCCGACAGCGGCTATGTGTCCGGTACAAATATTTATAATGATTTAGGAAAATATCAAAGATTTGATATAACGGTAAACAGTCATTTAATTCAAGCCAATTTGTATTTTGCAGTCAAACAAATTGCTGGAACTGCCGACAATTTTAATTTAGTTGTTAAATCAGCTCAGATAGACGGAGCACCTGGTTCCACTCTTTATTCGAAATCATATTCTGTTGATTCAATAGACATCTCAAATCCCGGCGTTGTCTACAACGCTTTTCCGATTGATACAGATGTTTCTCTCACTGGACCTTTCTTTATAGGTATTGAATGGCTCTCGGGCGTGGACGATCAGTTTGGATTGGTTACTGATTCAGCTAATGAAGGTGCGAATGCAAAACGTGCATGGGAAAAATGGTCTGATGGCACATATCATGATATAAATTCTGCATGGCAAAACCTTGACATAGATCTCTGGATAGCTGCAGTTTTAAGTACAACTACCGAGATAAAAGTAATTACCAATGAATTACCACAGGGTTATATCCTCTCTCAAAATTATCCAAATCCTTTCAATCCAATAACAAAAATAAAATATGCTATTCCGCATAATGCTTATGTAACCCTACGCATTTATGATGTGCTCGGTAACGAAGTCAAAAAATTAGTAAGTGAATCTCAAAATGCAGGTTACTATGAAGTTGAATTCGATGGCTCAAATTTAGCCAGTGGAATTTATTTCTACAGATTAGAAGCAGGAAATTATTTTGCAACCAAGAAACTAATTATTGTTAAATAAGTCTCTAAAAAACTAAAAGTCTGCCTGTTAATAAACAAATTACCAGGCAGACTATTTATAATTATGTTATAACATTTGCTTACACGAAATAAGCTTTCTTATGGTAACAAGATAAAAATAATGCAGCCGATTTCTTGCTTCTATAAATAATTCAAAAATATGGTCTTCTCGACTTAGAAGTGTTTGCTTGGTATAAAAATCAAAAAAGTAGTTGACTTGCGATACATAAACTGTAGTATCGTGAAAGAAAGGAAAGATTTTGCTCACCTATTTCCTGAGCTTTCTTAGCTACACCCAGTACTTTATTAAGGAAAATATTTTGTAAAGAAGGCAATAACATTAAATAATTTAGAAACAGCAAAACAGTAATAATCACAAAAATTATTTAAAGATATCCACTATTAGTTTCTTGCGATCACGAAAAAAGAAGTGCTGTGCCGAAAAAAGCTTTTAGCCTATGTCCCCGTTGATTTAGTAGTTGATTTTACCCAATCAATTAAAATTATGAGAATGGCAAACGAGCCGAGGATTGCTGGAATAATATAAACCTCCTTGTAGTTAACGCCTTCAAACCACTTCCCGAAGACTGGTGTACCGAGCCAGGCACCAATCCATCCAAAAATTACTTTCGAAAGAAATGAATTGAAGCCAGGCCGAATATAATATTTGAGCGCATAATGAAGGATAGCCGAGACAACAACACTTATAATAAGTAAAATCAGAAAGCTTATAAAATCCATTCCAATCATAATCATCCCTCCTCTTATATAAACACTTCAGCACAGCACTTCTGGGGACAAAAGAAAATTAAAAAAATATTTTAAATGTGTCCACTCCATAATGTGGCGTCAGCTGTATGGTGAAATGGTTAAAGGACAAAACTAAGCTATACGAAGCAAAGTAATGAATTCAAAAATTCAACTCTGATTTGGATAAAAAATGTAAGGACAATTTAAGTCGCTTTTATGGTTCTGTTTTTGTTAAGATCATCAGGGCTTAAATTACAAAAGGTGGAGCATTGATTTAATACTGATTGATTTCCTTTGTTGATAACATTAAATATTATTGACGGCATCTATCGGTTTGTTCTATATCTACTTCTACCTTCACAGCTACAAACCACTGCTCGGATTTAGTTCTTCGTGAATGATTGCGAGTTTTTTGCTTGTTGTAATTTCTGAAAATCTTTCATAATGGAGCAATTCTGATTTATTCTTGGTTAATTGACCCCCTTTTCGCCTGAGGCAGAGGCACTTTTGCTAAGCTTCATGCATCATTATTAATGTTACTATTATAGATCTTCTTGTTTCATCTTTTCCAAGTGCATCATACCACGCTATTTAGTTCAATATGATTCTTTATGGAATTAATAATAGCTATTTAACAAGTACCATTTTTCTATTCAGAATTTTGTCACCAGCCTGAAGACTATAGAAATAAACACCAGCTGCTAAACTTTGAGCGTCAAAATCATATTCGTAATAACCTGCACTTAAATTTTGTCGATGTAGAATTGAAGCAATTTCCCTTCCGAGAATATCAAATACTTTTAATGAAACAGTTTCCCTACTCGACAACCTGAATGAAATATGAGTTGTGGGATTAAACGGATTCGGGTAATTTTGATAAAGTTGAAATTCATGCTCGACTGGGAAATTATTATCAACCGAAACTATATTATTACCGGGTTCAATTAAAATATATTGCACAGAAAGCGCTGGCGATTCTAATTTAATTTCATCTCCTATATCATAGGCCATAGCAGGTATTTTATCAAGTGTTGCAAGAGGACCCTGTGTTCTGTCTGTAGGTCCATATTCATTGTTGACATACACAAATTGTGAAAATTCACAATTGTCGCAGCCGCCAGTCAATGAATAGACATAATACTTTTCACCGACACCATACTCCGCTGGGTATATCTTAACTATTTGTGTAGCAGTCGACTTGTTCACTATTACCACTCCAATATGCCCCGACGTAAAAGTAGAAGCGTATGCTAAAACCTGAGAATTGCCTTTTACTTCAGTTTTGACCGAGTGGTCTCCTACAAATTTTTGTAAAAAATAAATGTAATAAAAATCGGGACGGGGATTCCATGGCGGAATACTTTGGTCATTGCCTCGATAAAACATCCCATCGCTTTCCCAATTTGCCAGTAGCCAGCGTGCGGACATTCCAAAATTATATTTAATTAACTCATTAAAAAGTATTACGGATTGCATACCGTTAATAATCGATGTTTTTGGTAAATCTGGATCTCCTCCAGTATTGTTCATGTTATACTCAGTTAAAGCGACGGGTTTCAGAGGAGCATTTTTATCAGAAATATCTTTCAAAATAAATTCAATGTTTTTCTTCACTTCGCTGGATGCTACGTCGAGCAATGATTTTGCATTTTTCGTCTGCCCAAAATAATTGTGGATCACATAAAAATCCGCTACCTCGGCACCTTCTTTGAAAAAGCCAGCATTCCATCTTCTGTCAACTGCGTTCCAGCTGTTTGTACCGTCATAATGAAGTATTTGTCCCCCGATATAAATTTTAGCTCCTATTTGATTGGCCGCGGCTTTCATTGAATCGACAAATATTTTAAAATGTTTCCCATACAACTCACCAGAAATAATTTCAGGCTGTTCATCTTTATTAAGCGCTGTATCGATTTTCCAGCCCGCTTCCCAAGGTCCTGCATTTTCGTTTCCTATTTCCCAGAATTTAGTACGTCCAGCGTCATAACGCACCCAATCAGCAGCAAGATGAGCAGCTTCGGCAACTGGATCGTCTCCTGTTCCGTAACGTGCATAACCGTAGTTGACGGTAATCAATCCCTGTGTAGATACTTCTTCTCTTAACCGATAATAATTATCGACAGTCGTAGGCCAGCTATTTTTTCCTAATTGAGGTTCGAATTTAACCCACGAATTTTTAGTACCATCCCATACAGTTGGAGGGACATTCTTTGCATTGCCATTCCAGAAAAAAATATCCGACCAGCTTCCGCCAGGATAACGTATTAAAGCGGGAGCCAATTGTTTTACCTGCTTTACGAAAATAGTATCGTAAATAGGATCGTTACCAATCCAGGCAGCCAATGCATTACCGAAGATATATTTCGATATTTTCCCGATTATATCTGTCGTTGCTATTGTAACAATTACATCTGCGGGCTTGTCGGTTTTAACTACATCAACAAAGTCGGGAATAGTTGCTTCCTTTGGCTCAAAGTCGATCAAAAAACAGTTCGTACCCGTTTGTGATAATAAGTGTGGAGCAGTAAAATTAATCACTGCCATTAATACTAAAAATTTTTTCATCTACTCCTCCACTTATTTTGTATAAATAATAATTTCTGAAGGAATTAAATTTTCCGCTTCCGCCTTTAGTTTAATTTCGCCGTAGTTTTTATCAGATTGAATTATAACCAGACAAAGACCATTAAATGTTTTTCTGTAGTTTGCTTTAAATGGTTCGTGACTCGTTTGCAGGCCGTTGTCCACTCCTACTATTCTACCTGGCCCATCAATTTCAAATTGAATAAGACAATCGGCGTTCGGCACTAAATTTCCATTTATATTCAAAACTTTCACAGTTATAAAAGAGAGATCCGTGCCATCAGCTCGAATTACATTCCGGTCTGCTTCCAATCTCAATTTATAAGGTTTATCGGCAGTGTAATTTTTTTTCACTACTACAGTTCCCTCAGATGCTCCGATAGCTTTTAACGTACCTTGCTTAAATTTTATCGACCAGATTAATCTCAAGTTTTCATCAGAAATAAACTTTTTCCCGATTGAATGTCCATTCAAAAAGAGTTCGACTTCAGACAGGTTCGTATATGACAGTACATCCACGTTGTCACCTTCTTTCCAATTCCAGTGAGGAAAGAGATGCAGCATTTTATTTTCAGTCCACTGACTCTGGTAAAAGTAATATGAATCTTTAGGAAAGCCCGCCAGGTCGATTAAACCGAAATAGGAACTTCTCGACGGCCAGCCATAAGGCGTCGGTTCTCCAAGATAATCGAAACCAGTCCATATAAACATTCCCGAAATGAAATCATATTTCTTGACGGTTTTCCATGTATCGAGATGCGTTGAACCCCACGGGGCTCTACAATTGTCGTACGAAGAACATGTATTGTCAGGGTTGCCATCGTAAAAAGGTTTATCCCACCTTTCGGGCCATATTCTGATGCTGTCCGAAGGCATATCGTAATGCCCGCGTGTAGCAAGCGCAGAATTAGTTTCGGTGGCAATAAATTTTTTACCAGGAAATTTTTTCGGAAAGTCAGGATATTCTTCGTGATGATAATTAAATCCAATTAAATCGAGAGCACCACTCTCAAATAATGGATTATCGGGAGAAGTGTTATTGCACGCTGCTGTAACCGGACGTGTGGAATCAATACTTTTTACAATCGAGGTAAGTTCTTTTGTTATTTTAACGCCAAGTGAATCATCTTTATCCCATTGTTCGATAACTTCGTTGCCAATACTCCACAAAATTATGCTCGGATGATTTCTGTCCCTCATTATCATATCTTCGATGTCTTTTTTATGCCATTCATCCCAGTAGAGAGCATAATCGTATTCAGTTTTCTTTTTTTTCCAAATATCAAAAGCTTCGTCCATTACCAAGAATCCCATGCTATCGCATAAATCGAGTAATTCTTGAGCAGGTGGATTATGAGATGTTCTAATTGCGTTAACACCCATTCTTTTTAGTATTTCGAGCTGTCTTTCGATTGCACTCTTATTAACCGCCGCACCAAGAGCTCCTAAATCGTGATGATTGCATACACCTTTTATTTTAATTTTTTCACCATTCAGATAAAATCCTCTCGCTGCATCAAAACTAATTGTTCTTATTCCAAATGGAGTTATGTAATCGTCCACTGTTCTACCGTTTTCGTAAATT
Source organism: Melioribacter sulfuriphilus (assembly GCF_052656625.1). Classification (NCBI taxonomy): domain Bacteria; kingdom Pseudomonadati; phylum Ignavibacteriota; class Ignavibacteria; order Ignavibacteriales; family Melioribacteraceae; genus Melioribacter; species Melioribacter sulfuriphilus. The sequence goes on from NZ_JBQXXK010000004.1 coordinate 264,575, forward strand.
GTTGTATGTGCCATGTATAAATAGGGATTTCTAAGAGACCAGAGTTGAGGATTATGCAGATGGAAATTTTGTGCAAATTTTGTTACGCCGGAAGCAATTGTCTTTGTTTCTGATTCAGCTACTGCAATTTGTCGCATCTCAGCGTCATAAATTACGGTTTTAATATTAACTGAAGCAGGTTTATCGTTATCGTTCCTGATTGTAATTTCGATATTTACTTTGGATAATGAATCGGAAACAAATGGCGTGGTTACGAATGTGCCCCATTGATCGACATAGATTGGATTAGTAACTACCAGACGTACATTGCGATAAATACCCGACCCGCTGTACCATCTTGAATTTGGTTGTTTTGAATTATCAACTTTTATCGCAATAAGATTTTTATCGCCGTATTTAATGTAGTCGGTAAGTTCATATCTGAAAGAAATATATCCATTTGGTCTGTTGCCCAAATAAGCACCGTTAATCCACACCTGGCTGTTCATATAAACTCCATCAAATTCGATGAAGATTCGTTTACCAGCATACGAATCAGGAACTAAGAATTCTTTTCTGTACCAACCGATGCCTCCTGGTAAAGCGCCACCACCAACTGTAGCTGGATTGTTCTCATCGAACTTACCTTCAATACTCCAATCATGCGGGAGATTTAATTGTCGCCATTGAGAATCGTTTAACGCGGGGTCGTTTCCGTTAGTAATGTCACCTAAATGAAATTTCCAATCTTCATTAAAATTTTCTACTCTTCTTATTTCCAGCGTCTGCGATAAAGCCATTTCCGCAATAAGACAGAGAATCATAATTAAGTTGGCAATTTTTACTTTCATTTTTTCCCTCGTTTAAAATCTGATTTTAACTTCTTTGCCGTAATATTTAATACTGTGATCAGGTTCGGGATCAAATTCAAAAGGCCTGGGAGAATCGGGACTTACATAGATGATATTGATTATTCTCTCTGAAAGCATACCGGGGAATTTGCCTTTTCTTTCGCCAATGGTTAATTCCTTGTTGCTATCATTGTATTTGAATTCTATTGTTGAATAAAGTCCTTTTTCATAATTGTAATTCGTACCTTCGTCTTCATATAGCTTGAAGGAGCCGTCTTTTCCTGAATAAACAAAAAGAGTAAGAGTGTCGGCTTGTTTTTGACCTGAGTATTGAATGTCGGGTCCAAAAGGTACAATGGAACCCGCCATTACAAATAGAGGGATGCGTTCATAAGGTGCAGAAGTGGAGATTGTATTCCCACCGGAATATTTTTTACCTGTATAGAAATCGTACCAATCAGAACCGGCTGGTAGATAAACATTCCTGGTACGTGCTTTGTATTCAGTAACAGGATTAACCATGAATGCAGGTCCGAACATATACTGGTCAGAGATATTCAGCACATTTTTATCGTTTGGGAAATCGAAGATTAACGAGCGCATGATCGTATAATCTTCAAAAGTTACCATCCCTGCAAGAGAATAGATATAAGGCATTAATCGGTAACGCAATTTGTCGTAATAGACCATCGACTCGTAAGCCGGGTGACCTTCGGGAGAAACATTGAATATTTCCCTGTAAGGAAATTGACCGTGAGAACGAAAGAGGGGGCAAAATGCACCGAACTGGAACCAACGAGTATTTAATTCCCGCCATTCGTCAAGATCTTTTTCTGATGGATTTTCATATCTCGGTTCAACAGCGAAACCGCCTATATCGGTAGTCCAGTATGGAATGCCCGACAAACTAAAATTGAGACCAGCGGGAATTTGAACCTTCAAGTCGTACCATCTGGCTGCAACATCGCCACTCCAGGTAGCTGCGCTATATTTTTGTTGACCTGCAAAAGCAGATCTGGTAAGTATAAACACTCTCCTGTCGGGATCTGAAAATCGTTGTCCTTCATAAACGGCTTTCGAGTTCAGAAGAGAATAAGTGTTTCTGTAACGAGCCGACGTGCCTAAAGCTGTCGGTCCCATTCGTCTCGTGGTTTCTTCGGGCGAAAGATTTGAATGGATATCAGGTTCGGTTGCATCGAGCCACCATGCGTCGACGCCTTTTGAGAATAATTTATTTTCAATTTGTTTCCAGTACAATTTACGTGCGCCCTCGCTGTACGGGTCATAAAATGTTGATACATATCCTCTACCTACCCAGTCTTTTTCGCCGACATCAACATTTCTCATATAGAGCCAACCATTCTTTTTAAACTCTTCGTAATGATCCGTACCCACATAAAATTTAGGCCATACGGAAATCATGATGTGAGTATTAAGACTATCGTGCAATTTTTTAATCATCCCATCAGGATCAGGAAAGCGTAACGGATCAAAGTCGTGACTTCCCCAATCGTCTTCTTTCCAATAAAACCAATCCTGCACAATATTGTCGAGTGGAATATTTCTTTTCCTGTATTCTCTGACCACATTAAGTAATTCATCTTGAGTTTTGTATCTTTCTCTACATTGCCAGAAACCCAGTGCCCATCTGGGCATAACAGGAGCTCTTCCCGTTAAATATCTATAACCTTTAATAACCTCATCAATGTTATTGCCGTAAACAAAATAATAGTCGATCTGGTCGGCAACTTCCGAATAGAAAGAGATTAATCCGTCATAATTTTCGTCCGACGGAGGAAGCGATTTCAATCCGATATATCCTCCCGAATGAACCCATTCGATTTTGATTTTTTTTCTATCTCCTTTTTTCAAATTCAATTTTATAATGTGAGCCCAGGGGAGCCAGTTTTGCCTCCACGAATCGACCACAAGTGAGTCATCAATCCACATTTTTGTATAACCGGAGCAATAAAGTCTCAGTTTATGAAGTCCCTCCTTATTACTTTCTATATAGCCTTCCCATCTTATGGATTTAATTTTTTCAAAACCATCCGGGAAAAGGTCGTTTTTGTCGATGTATTCGTGTTCAATTTTATTTTCTAACCTTTCGATAGCCTTTTGATCAAATTTTTCATCAACAAAATATTCTGCAGACAAACCTTCTTGTTTACCGTCCCTGGAAAACAATTTAAATGTTTTATCGAGGGAGACATAATCCCTGTAATCACCGAATTTTGTATGAGAATAGTTATCCCATAAAATGCCATAGTTTTTGGAAGAAACCATGAAAGGGATAATGTCGACGATATTATATTGTAATAAATCGACGTCTTCGTTTTTGTAGTTCATAATTCCATTCTGGTGAGCGCCCAGTCCGTAGATAGCTTCGTCTGGCGAAGCTTTGAAGATCTGACGAATATTATAGACATTCTCGCCCATGATATTGGTATCTACGAAAATTCTGCAAACGTTTTCGGGCTCTTGCAAAATAATATTCCCTTCCCTGTCATAAAAAGAAATCCTCTCTGTCGATTTATCAATTCTTACTATTAATGTCTCTGAAGAAAGCAAAATATAGTCACCCTTGTCTTCAGTTCTAAAATTGCCTGATGGCTTCACGCTTTCGTCGATAATCAAACTTTTTTTGAATGAAAATTCGTCAGAGGGTGAAGCAATTACGTGGACAATCTTATCATTGATGAATTCGACCTTCAAAAGCTTTGTATTGGAACCACTGCCAGTTTTCATCTGGAATGAATTATCACTCTGAGTTTGAGTTGCACTAAAAACGACAAAGAAAAAAATAAATACCGTAATAATGTTAAATTTCATATTACCCCTCTAAATTAAACTGTTTGTTTTTTGTTAATCGAACAAGAACAATTTCGATTATGAATTCTAAAGTTGCTTTAATAACTACAAAGGTAATAAAAAAAATAATTGCCCACGATTACTAATTTATCGGGAAAACAGGGAATTCCGAATAATTAAATGAGTCATCAAAACAGCGCATAAATAAAAGGCGCCAGCGCTGAACCTTGCGTTGCAATAATTAGAGCTCCTAAAAGCACCAGGAAAACAACTATTGGCATTAACCACCATTTTTTGCGTTCTTTCATGAATTGCCATAATTCTTTCATTATCGATATTTTACTCATAAATTTTCTCCTAAAATTGTTTCTCAGGATCGCTAATATTTTCCTTTTCTTTTTTATTCCAGTACGATCTTCTTTCTTTTTCGATTTCCAGCTCAAGAAAATTTTTTCCAGACAATCTTAATATTAAACCGAGTGGAGTTATAATCAAATAAAATAAAATGATGAGAGTAAGTCGCGACATAAAATAACTGAGGAAAACGGCAATTGACATCCATCCTTTGTAAAAAGGATAAATGACTTTTACCGGCAAAAAATATCCCAAACTGGCAAGTATACCTGCAAATAAAAATAAATAATAACTGACATCGGTAAAGAAATAAAAATAGATGTATATCAATAAAAAAATGCTTCCAATGATAAGTGGAAATTTTTTAATTGCATTTTTATTCGGTTTCAGATTAGAAATTTCTTCAGTAATATTTTTAATCCAGTTCAAATTCTTTTCTCCAGTCGTTTTGCTCTTTGAATTCGGGTTGATCTTTCTTGTCGAGCAAAAAATTTTCCAGCACCAAGAAGTCGATATTTGTACGCATGAAACATCTGTATGCTTCTTCAGGAGTTCTGACTATTGGCTCGCCTCTGACGTTGAAAGAAGTATTTACTATTACCGGGCATCCGGTCAACTCTTCAAATTTGGAGATTAATTTGTAATAATCTGGATTTCGTTTTTTGTCGACGGTTTGTATCCGAGCTGAATAATCGACATGTGTAACTGCAGGAATAACCGAACGAATCACATTTAACTTATCGATTCCGAAAAGATTCCCGTCGGCTGTGTGATTCACTCTTTTTTCCTCTTTTACGTCAGCAACAAGTAACATATAAGGACTGGGGCGGTCGATATTAAAAAACTCGGTTGCTTTTTCTTCCAGTACAGAAGGTGCAAAAGGTCTGAAGCTTTCCCTGAATTTAATTTTAAGATTCATATTTTTCTGCATTGAAGGATCTCGTGCGTCGCCCAGAATCGACCTCGCACCGAGCGCTCTGGGTCCGTATTCCATTCTCCCTCTGAACCAACCAACAACATTGCCCTGAGAAATCAATTCAGCCGTTTTATCAATAATTTCCTCGTCGGATAATTTCTGGAAAGGGATATTATTTTTTTTAAGATAATCTTCAATATATTCGTTATCGAATCGAGGTCCGAGCAACGACCCGTTTTGAGAATCGTTAACTTCGTCGACGTTTCGGTCGTTGTTCAGGTACTGATACCAGCCAAAGAGAGCGGCACCGAGTGCTCCTCCGGCATCTCCTGCAGCGGGCTGAATCCAGATATCATCAAAAATATTTTCTCTCAGCAATTTACCATTCGCCACACAATTCAAAGCAACTCCGCCTGCCAGACACAAATTTTTCATATTCGTTTCGTTTTTAATGTGTCTTGCCATTCTTAAGATGACTTCTTCTATTACCACCTGTACCGAAGCGGCTAAGTCCATTTCCCTCTGCGTCAATTTAGATTCCGGCTTTCTGGGTTTTCCGCCAAATAATTTGTCGAACTTTGAATTCGTCATCGTCAAGCCGGTACAGTAGTTAAAATAATCCATATTGAGACGAAATGAACCGTCATCTTTCAAATCAATAAGATTGTCATAAATCAAATCTACATATTTGGGCGTACCGTAGGGTGCAAGACCCATTACTTTGTACTCACCAGAATTAACTTTAAAACCTGTATAATAAGTGAATGCCGAATAGAGCATTCCGATTGAATGGGGGAATTTTATGTCGGCAAGAATAGTAATTTTATTCTCCTTTCCGATACCGTAGCTTGTGGTAGTCCATTCGCCAACACCGTCGATGGTTAAAAAAGCAGCTTCTTTAAATGGTGAGGGGAAAAAAGCCGAGGCTGCATGGGACTGATGATGTTCAGGAAAAAGAATTTTTCCGTCGTAATTCAGTCGCTCTTTTATCTGTTCTTTGATCCACAATTTTTCTTTTATCCAGACGGGCATGGCACTTAGAAAAGAAGTAATACCTTTGGGAGCAAAAGTAAGATATGTTTCGAGGAGGCGTTCAAATTTCAAAAAAGGCTTGTCGTAAAAAGCAACTAAATCGACGTCGGAAATTTTAATTCCTTCATATTCGAGACAAAAATTAACGGCGTGGCCGGGGAATCGATAGTCGTGCTTCTTACGAGTAAACCTCTCTTCCTGCGCCGCTGCTACAATTCTACCGTCTTTAATTAATGCCGCTGCGCTATCGTGATAATATGCCGAAATTCCAAGTATATACATGAACCGATTTTTTTGTGAATTTGAACTTAGGACTTTTTGTTAAATTTTACAATCTGATTATTACGGCACAAGGCTCGATTTTATAATAAAATAATCGCTAAGTATTGAGGGGAAATGAGAGTCGTGATTAGTTATTTCAATTCTGTAATGAATTGAAGGTTTTATATTTACATCAATATTCCACTCGAATTCGCCATCGTTCTCCGTCTCGGCAGATATTATCTCTTTGACTACGGACTTTCTGAGTAAACGAATGTAGACCTTTTTTATATTGGCGGGCATTTCCCATTTAATTTTCATTATGCTTCCTGTGTAGTAAAGATCTCCTTCGGCAGGTGAAAAGATTTTTGATTTGATAAATACGGAAGGGTAAACCTCTTCTTCTTCGACGGGGAGTTCCTCTCGGCAAGCATACAAAATTAAAACTAAAGATAGTATATGAAGAATTGTTTTCATATCAATTCTTCAATTACATCTATAAGTTATATTAATTTGGATAAAATTGAAATGATAAACTTAATCCCCGAGAATAATTTCCTTTCCCAGTTCGGCTGAGTAAAGTTTAACATCAGGGATAGAAGTAAGTAAGTTATATCCTAACCAATTCTGAGCAGATTCTTCTCCGTGAACAAGTATTACAGTTTCAGGATCAAGTTTTTGTGCAAAGTTAATGAGGCTGTCACGATTAGCGTGTGCCGAAAAATAGAAGCGTTTTATATCGCATTCGACATTAATTTGCCTGTCGCCGTTAAATATCAGTGTGTCATTCTTTTTTGCATTAATAATTTTATAGCCCGGCGTGGAAGGATCCATGTAACCGACTCCAAATATTCCGAAATCTTTCTGTCGCAACCAGAATTGAGCAAGTTGATATGAAGAAGTTCCTTCGAGCATCATTCCGCTGGATGCTAATACGTAACCCGGATTTTTTTTGTAATAATTATTGTCGCTAATTTCATTCAAGTTGGATTGGCGAATTTGCTTTAATTCATTATCAGGACCTTTTCTTCTGACAACATACCTGTATCGGTCATAGATGTTCGATATTTCCCTGCCGATCCCTCCTGTATATATTTCTGCTTCGGTTAATCTGCCGCTTCTAATAGCTTCATCAATCAACATCAGCATTTCCTGCATTTTTCCGAGTGCAAATACTGGAATCAGAACCGATCCTCCTTTCACAATAATTTTATTCAATTCAGTTACGAATCTATTTAATTCCGTTTCCCAACTCCCGATCAACTTCGTGTCGGTATCGCCGTAAGTCGATTCCATAATCAAAAGATCGACTTTGTCCACTGAGTTTACGTCTGCACGTATTTCAATAGATTGTTCGGATAAGTTCAAATCACCCGTGTAAAGAATTTTTACGTCTTCCGTTTTAATCATTACCATTGCCGAACCGAGTATATGCCCTGCATCGTAAAAGCATCCTTTTACTTTTCCGAATGCTGAGTTCAAGCCAGTCAGGTCAAATTCTTCGTTGTAATCGTAGTCGCGTATACTCCTTACGAGAAGATCGATTTCTTCATGCGTGTAAAACGGTATGTTTTCCTCTTCAGTTGTTTCTTTCTTTAGAATGTTCACCGCATTATGAAGCGTTATGGACATTAATTCTTTTGTATAGGGAGTTGTATAAATTATTACATGCGGATACTTTTTTATCAAGAACGGCAGAGCGCCAATATGGTCTTGATGAGCATGTGAAATTATTACAAAATCAAGAGGGTAGTTTTCCAGTAATTGAAATAAAGGTAAAGACTCAATTCCTTTCTTTCGCGGATGAATGCCGCAGTCAAGTAGTATTCCCGTTCCATCGATTTGAAGGAAAAAAGAATTAGCGCCTATTTCACGCGCGCCTCCTATAGGTAGAAATTTAATCATCAATAGAATTCGTATTCGTAGACTGCGAGATATGCAGGGCGTTCGTTATTTGCATAACGAATTTCCTCGTGTTGAAGTCCGTTTTTGTAATATGAAAAAGTCACTCTATACTGACGCGAACCATCTGAAAGGAAAAGTTTATCCTCGATGAGATTATTATTTTCGTCATAATTCATTTGACGAAAAGTTTGTTTGTTCTTCGTAGTTATCAGGTTACCTCGTTCGTCGTAGTTATAGACAACTTCATTTGTAGTAGAACCCGACTTTTGAATTTCTTTTATCAGGAATCCTTTGTCGTCATAAACATATTCTATCTCGGCTACTAATTGACCTTTAGCATTATATCCACTTACTTTAGTGAGTAGATTACCGTCATAGTAATATTTTTTCTCTGCATTTAAATTTTCTCCATAGTATTCGCGCTCGCTTATGAGATGGTTCAATGAATCATACTGAAACGTGATCCTCTCTTCCTGTACATTTCTGCTCGTGAGTATTCTTCTGTTAATTTCATTTCCTTTATCGTCATACTCGGATTCTTTGCGGGTAGTAAGATTTCCGAAGCTGTCATAAATCTCGGTAGCGATTAGCTTGCCTTTATTATCATAGGCAAATTGATAAACAAGGTCGATGCCCCCAAGAGCTGTATATCTGATCAGTTTAGTTCTCTGCCCCTTCTCATTAAAAAAAAGTTCTTCAATTAAAGTAAGTCTATCGGGCTTTTGACCGTTCCGCAAAAAGAAGCCCGCTTTTTTTCTGCGCACTTTAACCTTTAATTTTACTGCTTTTTCAAGTTCTTTAGCAGGTTGATCCTTAATTTCTCTACTTTTTTCCGGTTTGTTTTCTGTTTTTGCATTGACACCTTTTACTTTTTCGTTATTATTCTCCTGAGTATTGCCGCACTGTACTACCAATGACATGGTTATTAACGGCATCAGGATAAAAACAATCATAATCAACGCTTTGAATAATTTTTTCATACATTCATCCCTTTAACTTTGAGTACAACAAGGATAATTTTTCTTCGTCCAGTTGGTTTTGTATCAATTCAAATAATTCTCGTTCTTCCATTCTAATATGCTCGTCCAGCATCATTCCAATTTCGTGCATTGTATTTTCATAATCTTTTTCGATTTTTAGTTTATTGAACAGTTCCTCTAATTTATCATGTTCATTGAGCATTCTTTGAAACAGGTTATCGAGCTCAGGCGTAATACCCGAACAAAAAGGCAGCAAAATATCTTCCTCTTTACGAAAATGTTTTATCAATTCTGCACTATAAAACCGTAGAGCATAATTTCTTTTCCCTTCTACGTCAGCAGGCAAATCGCGATAAGCAGGAGTGTCCTTTTTTAATATCTGAGCAAGTATCAATCCGTTATGATGCTCTTTGGATAAATCGATCAAACTAGGATGTCTTTTCATTTAACCTCTCTCGATACAGTTGTCCTATCTCTGCGCCAGCAATAAAAATACATGACGAATAAAAGATCCATAATAATATAACAACAAAAAGGACAAAGGCGCCATAGAATGGATTAGTGTTGAGAAAATGTCTGATGTAATATCCGAACAGGCTCCTGGCAGTTTCCCATAATAAAGTAGTTGATATAGCGCTTGTTAGTGCTACTTTCTTTGGAAGACGTTCATAAGGTATAAGATAGTAGAGCAGAAAAAATAATATAAGCATTACTATCAGAGATATAATCCAGACAGCAATATTCCATACATTAGCAATTTCCACATATGAAATAACAGGCGAACTTTGCGCATTCTCCACAATAATATTTAGTATGGGAAATATAAGTGTTGAAAGTGAAATAAAGATTACAACGAGTAACACCATCCCGATATCGCGTAAAAATCCAATCAGTGCGTGTTTCTCAATTTTTGTATGAAAAATCTGATTAAGAATTGTTCGTAGACTACTGAATATCCAGGTTGATGTAACTATTAAGCCAAACAATCCAAGATACCCGGCAAGTGTTTTGTACTCGATAACCTGTGGAAGTCTTCTGCTGATTACTTCTTTAGCATAATCTGCATATTGCTTGTATGGAAGAAGCAATTCGATAATCTGATTGATTATTCTTTCGAGACGTGCTGCTTCGAATACATTGCCTAGCAAAGAAAATATCAATAGAATAAGAGGTATCATGCTCAGCAACAACGAATAAGCAATACCAGCTCCTGAAAGGAAAAGGTTGTGTTCTTCAATCCTCTGGTATAATCCCAACAGGTAATATTTCAATATTTTCAGAACGTTATAGGCTCTTTGAATAGATTTTTTCATTATTTCAGTTCAGACAATATTCATTTTTTCTGAAATAGAAGAATAATAGAGCTTAATCAAACGCTCCAGCTTAAACTGGTATTGATCGTTAACCGATAGAATATCGTCAATCGTTTCGCCAAGATAAGTGTATGGAGTAAAACTCCTGGAGGCAATTTGTTCAAAAGAATCTTTATTTTCGCGACTTACGGAAACAATCACTCTTGATTGACTTTCTGAAAAGAATGAAAAATCTTCTCTGGATTTAACGGGTATATGAACTTTTGCTCCGATTGGTTTTTCTTTGTTTATAATGCAACATTCCGCCAGTGCAATTAAAATTCCCCCTTCGGAAATGTCGTGTGCCGATTTAATAATTTTCCGTTTGATCAATTCGAGTAATAGATTATGAAGGTCCTTTTCGGTTTGCAAGTCAATTTTAGGAATTTTGCCTTTAACCAGGTTATGTTGAATTTTTAAATATTCGCTGCCGCCGATTTCTTCGTAGTCCTCGCCGAGCAGATAAATGAGATCTCCGGCATCCTTGAATTCTGCAGTTGTTACATTATCAATGTTTTCGATAATACCTACCATTCCAATTACCGGAGTGGGGTAAACAGCTCTGTCCGGACTTTCATTATAAAAGCTGACATTGCCACCTGTAACAGGTGTATTAAAGAAACGGCAAGCCTCTCCCATTCCTTCAATCGCTTTTTTGAAAGTCCAGTACATTTCAGGTTTGTATGGATTTCCAAAATTCAGACAATTCGTAATAGCCAGAGGAATTGCACCCGAACAGACAACATTGCGTGCTGATTCAGCAACTGCAATCTTTGTTCCTTCCTTAGGATTCAGATAAACATATCTACCATTGCAATCAGTTGTTGCTGCGATTGCTTTTTGAGTGCCTTTAATTCTTATCACTGCTGCATCAGAACCGGGACCAACGACAGTATTTGTTCTAACCATTGAATCGTACTGTTCATAAACCCAACTTTTCGATGCAATATTAGGAGATGAAAAAATCTTTTCAAACACTTCGGAAATACATTCTGGTTCCGGTATTTCGTTATGATCGAGTTTGGTAATTTCTTTCAAATATTCCGGTTCTTTAGCATCTCGATAATAAACAGGAGCTCCTCCGCCGAGGACAAGATCGTAAGGAGGAATTACTGCTTTCAGCTCGTTGTGATGCCTGATTTTCAGAAGTGGTTCGTCGGTGACATATCCGATAATTTCACAATTCAAATCCCACTTGTCGAAAATTTCTTTTACACGATCTTCTTTCCCCTTTTTTACAACCACCAGCATACGCTCCTGACTTTCTGAGAGCATAATTTCGTAGGCCGTCATTTTTTCTTCGCGTAGCGGAACCATATCGAGATTAATATCCATTCCCGATTTACCTTTGGCGCTCATTTCGGATGTCGAGCACGAAATTCCAGCAGCACCCATGTCCTGAATACCCACGATCAGGTCTTCTTTAATAATTTCGAGAGTAGCTTCAAGCAGGAGCTTTTCGGTAAACGGATCGCCTACCTGTACTGATGGTCTTTTCGACTCAGACTTTTCGGATATTTCTTCGGAAGCGAATGTAGCACCGTGAATGCCATCTCTACCAGTCGACGAGCCAACAATCATAACTGGATTGCCTTCCCCTCTGGCAATTGCCGAAGCAGTACGGTTTGTATCGACTATACCAATTGCCATTGCATTTACAAGAGGATTGTATTTATACGAATCGTCGAAATAGACTTCGCCACCGACAGTTGGAACTCCAAAACAATTCCCGTAATCGGCAATTCCTTTTACTACTCCTTCGAAAAGGTAGCGGGTTCGCGGATCGTCGAGTGTCCCGAAACGGAGCGAATTCAAACAGGCTATCGGTCGAGCACCCATTGTAAAAATATCTCTTAAAATACCCCCGACCCCAGTAGCTGCGCCCTGATACGGTTCCACAGCTGAGGGATGATTGTGACTTTCAATTTTAAATGCAATTGCAAGACCGTCGCCAATATCAACCAGTCCCGCATTTTCTTCGCCGGCTCCTACAAGCAGTCGACCACCCGACCTCGGAAGCGTTTTTAGTAGAGCAATCGAATTTTTATAACTGCAATGTTCACTCCACATTACACTGAAAATTCCGAGTTCCGTAAACGTGGGCGTCCTGCCAAGACGCTCGCAAATTATATTATATTCTTCTTCTGTCAATCCGTGTTCAAGTGCTAATTCTAAATTTACTTCCGGTTCTTTCATTTTCATTCTCTTTAGAATTTATAATTACGAATATAACAACATTTCAACTTTTTCACTCCCTTGATTTTTCGGAAAGAAATTTTATCTATTTCAATTTACCGGTATTAAGTACAACTGCAATTTTGATTTTACATTCATTTTAGAATTTAAATCCTCAATTTCGACTTCGATATCATAATCCCCCGCTTTCAAGCCACTTAAATCCAACCGTATAAAAAGCGGCACGTCACTTCTATCGGCTCTGTACTTGTTTGTCAAAGTAAGTGCTTTTCTTTTTGAAAAAAGATTTTTAATAGCGGATAAGAAGCCTTCTTTGCCTTCGTTACGTTTTATTTTAATATTTTGTCTAAATTCGGCAAAACCTTTCCCATTTTTATTAAGATTGTAAACTTCATAATAAAGATAAACCTTACCGATAACAGTATCTTTAATATATGGATTAAAAGAATACTGTCTGCGCTGCAAAATTCCTTTACTGGCTGAATACACAGTATCGGCCAAAATGAGTGAACTGAGTGATAATAACTTTCTGTAGTCCGGAATGTTCAATGTTCCTCTTTTTACAGAAGTCTTTCTGCTCGATTTTTCTATCAGTTCAAAAGAATAAAAACCGCTGTCGGGCTCTAACACTGCAACAAATTCGTTTAATCCCGAGTTTGTTTCGAAATATTTATTCTCAACAATCTTTTCAAGCTGATTATGGTATCTATCGAACAAGAAAAAGCCCGTATTGATATTCAAACTGTCTCCATCTGTTTTTATACTGTCAGGAATATGAAAAACAATATGCATCTCAGTTTTCGACGGATAAAGAGCCGATTTAAAATAGTACTCCTTAGAAGATACCGAGAATTGACTGCCCTCGTAGACGGGCACGTACTTTGAATGATATGATTTTCTTAAATATTGTATAAGCTCGTGAGAGTTTAGTGGATATTGAGAAACAACCTTTTCTTTTTCGACAGGCGGGGCACTGAAAATAAAATTATTGTTCAACGCCATATCCGTGAATCCAAAATTCATTTCTTCGTAATTCCATACGTCCGTCTTCATTTCGTACCCTGCTTCGCCCATCGATGGTCTAATTCTCATTATATTCAATGGTTCACCGTACCGTAGAATCACTTCTCCCCTGTCTGTTTGCCATCCTTTCTTTTGGTTGTTACTCAAAAAAAGATTTGCAAATGTCAACCTGGAATAATGTTCGAGCAATCTTTCGTTGTAATCAGTTAAATACAAAGGGTCGTTTACCTGCCAGTAAAATTTGATGAAATGACTTCTTTTATATTCATTGTCGCCCATTATCTCATCGTAGGCGGGCTGTAGCATTTTAACCGCCGATTCATAATCGTATTCTTTTCTTTCTTCGTAAGTCATGTATCTGAAAGCGAGTTTATAAAAGCGGTTGCTTTCTGTAAAATTCCGCAATTTATAATAACAGAATCCAAGAGCGAGATTTATTTTAGTATCTTTCTTTTCTATCTGATAAAGACGGTGCAAAAGGCCGGCAGCTTTTTCAAAATTACCTGCTTTCATATAGAGCAGAGCTAACTTATAATTAGCTTCATAATTTATCGAGTCTATAGATAAAACAGCTCGATAGTACTTCTCTGCTTCTTTAAAATCTTCATTCGCATACTCCTGTAAACTTGCTAAAAACTCATCGCCAAGTTTTCGATAAGAATTATTATAATTCGTAAAGTCCTCGTCTTTTATTTCGGCAAGATTCAGGTAAGCTTCAATTGAAGTCGAATCGAGCTTAAGAATTTCTTTAAATTCCTTGTAAGCAGAAACACGCGCGAAGTCTTTCAATATTGTTGCATAAGCAAGTCTGTATTTAATATTCCGTGGCTCCAAAAGGGCGGCTTTTTTGAGCAATTGGTAGGCTTTGTTCCTCTCGCCGTAATCTGTTCTAATAGCTTTCAGTTTTCCTAGTAAATAGATAAACTCGGGCATCTCAAATTTTTGAATTAACTTCTCCAGCAATTTTTCAGCCGTTAGACTATCTCCTGTAGAAAGATATTGCCTTGCAAGATTAACATAATACATACTACTGTCTACCTGCTGAGCGAGGCTAACTGCAGCAGCAGTGAGAAATATCGCCGTAATTTTCAATATGAATTTTCCAGATGCAACCATTTTCCAAGAAGTCACGTCTAAAAGACCAAGCAAAACAAACATAAAGAAAGTTGTTTAAAACGTCACCCGGAGAAGTCATGAAAAAATCGATGTTATTTTTGTTAATCCTTGTAAAAATTTTCGCTGCCAACGAAGAAAAAGTAATGAAATTAAAGAAAGTTGATGCAGACATTAAAATCGATGGAATTATAGACGATATATGGAGCAGAGCCGATTCGACAGACGACTTTTTTCAATTGTCACCATATTATTCAAAAGCGCCGAGTAAAAGAACAGTTGCTAAAATTTTGAGTACGGACAATTCTTTATTCTGTTTAATAATTTCTTACGACGATAAAAAAAACATTCAACATTACACTGGCAAACACGACAATGCAAATGGAGATGTTGTTTCGATAATGCTCGATACATTCGGCGATAGAAAGACGGCATATAAGTTCGCCGTTTCGGCTGCGAACGTACGATCCGATTGCAGATTGCTCGATGACGCACGCAATCGCGATTATAATTGGGATGGAATCTGGTTCTCGGCCGCACAGATTTACGATTGGGGTTATGTCGTTGAAATAGAAATTCCATATAAATCTCTCCAGTATGACGAAAATCTCGATTACTGGGGATTGGATTTCGACCGCTGGATACCGACCTTGAAAGAAGATTTATACTGGTGTGTCTACGAGCAAAATGAAGGACAGCGCATTTCCAAATTTGGTAAATTAGTCTTCGACAAATCTAAACCTTCAGTAAAAGGATTAAACCTTGAAATTTACCCAACGACCTATGGCAAATACACAACTTTGAACGATAAAATGAAACCAAATTTCGGACTCGACATTTTTTATAACCCATCGTCCCAGCTGACCTTTCAAGCAACGGCAAATCCTGATTTTGCTCAAATAGAGGCTGATCCATACAATTTCAATATCACTCGATACGAATCATATTTTTCAGAGAGAAGACCGTTCTTTATTCAAGGTAATGAAATTTTCATGCCCGCCGGCAGACAGCGTAACTGGGGATTTTACAGACCGATGGAACTTTTCTATTCAAGAAGAATCGGCAAGTTGCTACCCGATGGCAAAGAAGTGCCAATTAATTTTGGAGCCAAAGCATTTGGAAGGATAGGAATGTGGCAATACGGCGGTTTTGTTGCAAGAACGCCCGAAGTAGAATATACCGAAGACGACTCAACGAAAATTGAGCCTTCATCATTTTTTTTGTCGGGCAGACTGAAGCGCCAGATCATGGAAAATTCTGAAGTAGGCATTTTATTCGTCGGAAAGCAAACTGCAGCTGGAACCGAAGGTGTATTCGATATCGACGGCGCATTCAGAAATTCGAACTGGCAGCTGGCTTATCAAGTTGCACGTTCAATTCAGAACTCAAAAGGCGATTATGCCGCTTCAATGGGATATACAAATATGACGAACGACTGGATTTTAATGTTTCGTTCTCGTTATGTGGGAAACGATTTCGATATCGATCAGGTGGGCTATGTACCCTGGCGTGGAACTTTTGAAGCTGTCGGTCTTGCTGGACCAGTCTGGTTCATAGATAAAGGCGCTATATCCCAAATTTTAATTTATACAGGACCTGCTGTTAACTACGAAAAAATAGATGACTATACCGACAGAGCATGGGTCATAGGATTTAATATGCAATTCAGAAGCAATTGGGGGTATGAAATTAATACCGATTTCGGTAAAGTCAAAGACGACACGGTTAAATATGATTATTATTCTGTCAATCTCAGTAGCTGGTTTAGTCCCGACCCATCATGGTGGGGTAATGTTTGGGGCGGGTTTTCAAGAACTTACAATTTTTCACGAGAATATCTTGCATTCTACAGCTGGGCAGGCTCGAGCTTCGGCTGGAATATTTCCAACTTCATAAATATTGGTGCGTCGGCTAATCTCTGGATTGAAGGCAATCCGGATAATCATATTGAAGAAATCACTATCAACACGCGCCCGTGGATTTCGTTTACTCCGCTTAACGACTTGAATTTCTACGTCTACATCGATAATCTTTTTCTCAGATCTTCAGACAAATTGGAAAGAATTTTTTTAGGTGCACTTTTCTCGTATCAATTTCTTCCAAAAAGCTGGATTTATCTGGCAATCAACGATTTACATGAACGAAACGACATGCGCACTATGGCGTCAATCGAAACAGTCAGTGTTTTCAAGATACAATATCTATACTATTTCTGATTTTTCATAAGCTTATGGATAAAGCTAAAATGTCGTCCAGTAATAGAGATAAAGATAGACGAGCGGGGCGCTGTAAATCAATGAATCGAAACGGTCGAAAATTCCACCGTGACCTGGTATGATTGACGAAGAATCCTTCACATTACAATCCCTTTTCAGCATACTTTCTATGAAGTCACCAACTTGACCGAAGACACCAATAATTAATCCAATAATTATTCCGTCTTTCACTGTGAGTACATCAATCAACAAAGTTACGAATACAATCATTGTGGCTACTGCAAATACCAAACCTGCAATTGTGCCTTCCCAACTTTTATTAGGACTTATTCTTGGAAAAATTTTATGCTTACCAAATGCAGTTCCAATAAAATATGCTGCAGAGTCGCATACCCATATCGAAACCAGTACTCCAATTATTAAATAACCTCCATTATCATAAAGGAAGAATGAATCACTATAAAACTCCCTGATAGCAACCATCGCCGAAGTAAACAGTCCAATATAAAATATGCCCGTGAGTGTTGCCCCTATGTTGGCTACTGCAGATTCTTTATTTCTAAACATTTCCCAGAATAATGTTACTGCAACGATCAAAAATGATAGGATTTCAAATTCGATGAAATGAAAGTATGCATTCAATATCAATGCAATTATCGCAACTGTACCGGCAATAACATTCGGATAAAATTTCTTTTTTTTCAACATACCTGCAAATTCAATAAAAGATAAGATGCCTATAAACAAAGCCAGGAATAAAAACGGTCCTTTCCCTGCCATTGCAAGAAATAAGATTATGGGAATACCGAAGAGAGCAACAATTACACGTTTGGTAAGATTACTCTTCATCTCCCTGATCCTCCGAATTTATTGAGCGGCTATTGATATCTTTAATTATTTCAAGAGCGGATTCTGCATCAACTTTTTTTACCAGGATTTTAATTATTGCCAGGTCGCCAACAGTCGGATAGTTCCTGTCCTTCTGAGATAATACCAGTGTTTCAACATCTGCGCTTTCCAGATTCGCTTTATACATCTCGGCTTCAATATTGTCAGAGCAGGTATAAACCACTACCCAATCTTCAGGGTGTACCAGATGTCCCTCAAATTCTTCTTTGCTAACTAATTGAACACCGCAATCAGGACATACATTTATTCCTTCAACATATTCGTATTCACATTTCGGACAAATCATAATTCACCTTCTTTTTGTTCTTCTTTTAATTTATACATTCTATTTACGTAAAATACAAATGCTGCAAATAGAATAACCAAAACAACAAAACTGATAAGATATATTGAAATATCTTTTTCTGGAACGACGTTTGAACTTATTAGTTCCTGCTCGCCCAGGATTAAGTAAGCTGTAACTGCAAAAAAATTATTCAGAAAATGAAGAGCCATCGGCACAAAAATGGACTCGCTTTTGTATGCAGCAAATCCAAAATATGTTCCGAGCACTATTAGTGGAATCAAGCCATAAGGATTGAAATGATAAATTCCGAAAAATAATCCCGTTATTAGGGCGCTGAGAAATGGTGAATATTTGAGCTGGAAGCTCGATATAACGTAGCCTCTAAAAAAGACCTCTTCGCAAATAGCCGGTATTACCGCAATGATGAACACTATTAACGATGACTCGAAAAATGAATTTGAAACGAGCAAACTTCCGTATGCACTTTCGAGTAATTTGTCGAGCTGGTCTACAATTTGTTTGATTGATTTAATTGCTCCATAGTTTTCGGCTGCTTTCGTAATAAAATAATTCTGTATATAAAGATAATTTTGCAACAAAGGAGTAATAATTATCATCCCGATTATAAAAAGAAATACTTCCTTTTTTTCAGGAAATTTGAATTTAAGAATTGAAGTGACGTCGGTGTAAATAAATTTTGCCAATAAAAGTGACGGTAAAAGAATTAATAAAATTTGTCCACCTGCCGTTAGCAATCTGACTGCATTGACGTCAGCTTTGTCTACATCAAATCCAAATATCAATAATGTAAGAAGAGCACCGCCGAATTGATAAAGCACAAAGACCAACGCCAGTCCCAGCAAAGCAGCTCCAACCGGCGTTATACTTATTTTAATCTTCTGTTCTTTATCGTCGTTTTCTTTGTGAAGTGAATTCCTTTCTTCGTCCATATTTTTTGCTATTTTTGTTATAATCTAATGATAATATAATAAGAATACGAAAAATAATGACCTGCATTACCAAATATTTTATAAAAGTTTTATTCCTTTCAATTTTCTTTTGTGGACATATAACAACATTTTCTCAGGAAATTGACATAAAAGACGCACTAATTAATATAGAAAAAGGGGAGATCGATAAAGCTGTAGAATTTCTTAAAAAAAATTATACCGAGTCGGATCCATCGATATTGTTCCTTGATGCCGTACTTACCAGCGACGGAAAAAGTGCATTGAATAAATACATAAACATATTTGAAAAATTTCCGGAAAGCCGTTATGCCGACGCTGCTCTTTACCGAATTTATACATATTATTACTCAATCGGAGCTTATAAAAAAGCTGAATCATATCTCAATACACTGAAAAAAAATTATCCTTCGTCACCTTATTTGAAATATACCGACAGAAATTTGCCAGATACAACAGATGAGGTAGAGGAACTTAAAGAATACAAATATACAGTACAGGCTGGTGCATTTTTAAAAAAGGAAAATGCAGAGCGCCTTGTAAGCCAGTTAAAGATGGAAGGATACGAATGTGAAATAATCAGCAGAGAAATTGGAGGAAGCTTATTCAGTATTGTTCTGGCAGGAAAATTCGAGAATGAGATTGAAAGCAAGCCTTTACTAGAGCTTCTCGAAAATAAATTCAGTATAAAAGGACGTTTAGTTGACCTCGACCAATACAGGTGAGTTACCAAACAAAGTGGCTGAAGTTGCGCGTGTTATTTCAATTCTCACATAATCTCCCACTTTTATATCATCGCGCTTCGGAAAGACTGCAACTTTATTCGTATCTGTTCTGCCCGACAAGAATTCATCGGATTTTTTACTAAATCCTTCGACCAATATTATTTCTTCTTTACCAATCAAAGATTGATTGATTTCATAAGAAATCTGCTGCTGAAGATCGATTATTTCATTTAATCTTCTGATTTTGGTTTCTTCGGGGACGTCGTCGTTCATACTGTAAGCTTTCGTACCTTCTCGAGGAGAATATTTAAACATATAAGCACCATCGTATCTAACTTCTTTCATAACTTCGAGCGTCATTAAATGGTCTTCTTCGGTTTCGGTGGGAAAACCTGCAATAATGTCTGTTGAAAAACTGACGCCTGGAATAATTCTGCGTGCTTTATCGATAAGATTTAGATAGTGTTCGATAGTGTAGGTGCGATTCATTAGTTCCAGTATTCTATTCGAACCCGATTGTACAGGCAGATGAATATAATTGCAGATATTGTCGTGTTCGGCAATTGTATAGAGAAGCTTATCGGATAAATCCTGAGGATGCGATGTGGTAAATCGGATTCTCATTTCCGGGGCCGCATTTGAGCATGCAGCCAGCAAATCTGCAAAGTCCCTTCCGTTATCGTTGTAAGAATTTACATTCTGCCCGAGCAGTGTGACTTCTTTGAAATTTCTTTCGGATAACGATTTAACTTCGTTTACAATCGATTCGAGTGAGCGGCTTCTTTCCCTGCCCCTTGTAAAAGGTACAACACAGAAACTGCAAAACTTGTCGCAACCTCTCATAACCGATATCCACGCACTTATCCCATCTTCTCTGTAAGGTATTATATCGTCGTAAGTTTCTGTACGCGATAGTTTAACGCCGATTCCTTTCTCACCTCCAAAGGCATGGTCGATATATTCAGGTAAGCGTCTGTATTCATCCGGCCCTACTACAACGTCGACAATCTTTTTTTCCTCAATAAGTCTTTTTCTTAGACGTTCGGCCATACAGCCCAATATTCCAATAATTGCCTGCGGATTTTCTCTTTTTACACGTTTCAAGTGGTCGAGTCGGTTAAATATCTTTTGCTCGGCATTGTCTCTTACACTGCAGGTATTGAGAAGTATTACATTAGCATCGTCAATATTACGCGTAATTTCAAATCCTTTGTTTTTTAAGATTCCCATTACCAATTCAGAATCTGCAAAATTCATCTGGCAGCCGTACGTTTCGATATATACACTGTTTTTATTCATATTTACCTGTATGTCTGAATTTGAGTTACTAAATTAAACAGATTCGAACTGATTAACAAGATGAGAGGTATTAATTAACCACTTCGGCTTTCGGATGATATTCTCCTGTCAATTCCGAAATCCTCTGTGTAAATGTAATCATGAATTTAAGGATGTCTTCGGGATTTTTAAAATCATTTGTTATTTCCAGTTTAAGAAGTTCCTTTTGCTGAACAAAGCGGACTCTTTTGCCGAAATTAGAATTAATGTACTCAAGAATTGGAACAAACTTATTTTTATAATATTCTTCTCTGTTCCCTTTAGGTAAAACCACAATTACTTTGTCCTGTTGAATGATTATTCTTTCCCACAGAGCAAGCGAAGCATAGAAACGGAGTCGTGCGACGTCAATTAAGTTCTTAACTACGGGGGGAATTTTACCGAAGCGGTCCTCCAGTTCTTCAATTATTTCTTCTGTCTCGTCGATTTTAACCATAGAGAACAAAGAGGTATAAAAGCCAAGGCGGTCGGATTGATCGGGCATGTAATCCGCAGGAATACCAATTTCAAAGTATGTATCGATAGCTGGTTCAGAGCGTTCAATCTGTTTGGGTAAATCCCTGAAAATTTCTTTAAACTCGCTTTCTTTCAATTCTTCAACCGCTTCGTCTACAAGTTTCAGATAGAGGTCGAAGCCCACCGAATCGATAAATCCACTCTGTTCGGTTCCCAGCAAATTGCCGGCTCCTCTGATTTCGAGGTCTCTCATCGACAGGCTAAATCCTTCACCCAGCTCTGTATATTCTTCGATTGCCTGCAGACGACGAAAAGCCTTTTTTGTAATTGTATTGACAGATGGCACAAGGAAATAAGCGTAAGCTTGACGATTGCTTCTACCTACCCTGCCGCGTAGCTGGTGTAATTCCGCCAGACCAAATCTATCAGCCCTGTTCACTATGATTGTATTTACACTTGGAATGTCAATTCCAGACTCGATTATTTTTGTAGAAATAAGCATGTCGTATTTTTTTTCGACGAAATCGTGAATCACTTTTTCAAGTTGCGCTGGCTTCAATTTTCCGTGAGCTATGCCTACTTTTATTTCGGGAATATGTTTTTTTATGTAAGCAGCAATTTTTTCGATCGATTGTACCCTGTCGTGTATAAAATAAATCTGTCCGCCTCTTTTAATTTCACTCAGCACCCATTCTCTTATTTTTTGGATGTCGAACGAATCTACTTTTGTGAAGATAGGTTGCCTGTTTGGGGGAGGAGTTGCAATAATCGAGAGGTCACGTGCACCGAGTAAAGAAAGATTCAATGTTCTCGGTATCGGTGTAGCAGTAAGTGTAAGCGTATCTACATTGGCTTTAAGAGCTCGCAACTTTTCCTTTGCCATAACGCCGAAACGGTGCTCCTCGTCAATAATTAAAAGTCCGAGATCGCGAAAACTGATGTCTTTCGACAACAATCTGTGTGTGCCAATGATAATATCGACTTCTCCGCGCGCAAGTTTTTCGACAATTTCTTTCTGTTCTTTCGGAGAGCGAAACCTCGAAAGGACTTCAATTCTTACAGGAAACTGAACCAATCGATCCCTGAATGTATTGTAATGCTGTTCTGCTAATATTGTGGTAGGCACAAGCAGAGCCACCTGCTTATTGTCGTTTACGGCTTTAAATGCTGCTCTTACAGCAATTTCGGTTTTTCCAAATCCCACATCGCCACAAACAAGCCTGTCCATGGGAGTTTCATTTTCCATATCATTTTTAATTTCTTCGGTAACACGAGCCTGATCGGGTGTGTCTTCGTAGATAAAAGATGCCTCGAGTTCTTTTTGCCAGATTGTATCGGGACTGAATGCAAAACCTTTTGACATTTTTCTTTTGGCATAAAGAGTAATGAGCTGCCGTGCAGCTTCTTTGATTTTACTCTTTACCTTTTTCTTTGTCGATTTCCATTCGCCAGAGCCGAGCACGGATAAATTTGGTTTGACATTATCACTGGAAGAATATTTTTTTACCAGCGACAAATAATTCAAGTTAACATAAACAACGCCGCCTTCAGCATATAAAATTTTTATCGATTCTTGCTCGACGTTCCCGATTTTAATCGTCTGCAAACCGGCATACTGACCGATTCCGAAATTTTCGTGCACTACATAGTCGCCAATTTTTAGATTTGCAAGGTCGCGAGTCTTGGATTTCTTCGTTACTCTTTTAACTTTTTTCTGAACTTCTGATAGGCGCGTCCTGTAAGGTTTATTGAATATTTGATAATCCGTCATCAACAGGAATCGGTCTTCTTTAACTGCAAAGCCCGACTTGATAGGCAATTCGATTATTTTGATTAATCCCTGTTCGTAATATTTTTGAATTTCTTCATCGTATTCGGTAAATAAATCACTTAACCGCTTTATCTGGAGCTGGTTTTCAACGGCCACAACTATTTCAAATTCTTTCGCAGCATAATTTTTTAACGAGGAAAACAAAAGTTCATAATTGGAATTGATATATGGAGCTTCGCTCAAACCAAGGTTAATCCTCTCTTCATGAATTCCAATGTGGTCTTCCAGAACCCAGAATGCATCTTTATCAAATAACGATTCTACCCGTAATTCATTTTTTCTTTTCACTTCATCTTTTTTATAAGTGTAATTTTCTAACTCGTATTCGTAAAGTTCGTATTTCAAATCCTCGTCGAGGTCATCCATTTTATCGGTCAAATTTTTATTGGAATCGTTGATGTTCGTGAGATTTGCTAAATAATAATCCGAAGCAATAACAAACGGCGATTCGAGATAATCGAAAATATCCGCAGTCATTTCGCCATTTGCGCACGAGGAGGCAAGTGTAACAGAATCGACTTTTTGTGTGGAACGTTGAGATTCCGGGTCAAAATATCGGATCGATTCAATAAAATCGCCGTCGAATTCAACCCTGCAAGGTAGTTTTTCACTGTAGGACCAGAAATCGATTATCGAACCTCGCAGCGCATATTCGCCCGGTTGATCGACATATTTATCCTGGTCGTAATTGATCAGGTTGAGATATTCGATGAGTTGATCGTAAGGAAGTTCCCCGCCAATCTCAACTTTTGTTGTGCTTTTTCCGAGTGCATCTCTGGAAGGAAATTTTTCTTTAAGCAATTCGTAAGTCGATACAAGAATAAACGATTTGCGGTTCGAAATATCGGTTAATTTTTCCTGGACGACGTCGCCTTCGAAGTCCTCAAGTACAATTAAATCATCGGACAATCCAAGCAGAGCAAGTTCAACACTCAATTCCTTTAATTCGGTCAGCGAGGATGTTAATAATAATATCTGCTTACCTTTTCTAAAAAACGATTGAACGAAAAGGCTTTTAAACGAACCTTCCAAAGGTGATACAAAAACTTTCCTCTGCCTTTGTTCGAGTAAATCGGATAGTTTTTTAAATGGAGTTAATTTTTCAATAATTTGTTTATGCATAATAATTTTTCTTTAAAAAGCATACCTTTCCCTTCATTCCTGAAAGGAAAGCGATTTTTCAAATATTATTTTTCAGATCGTAAGCAACTTAAACTAACATTTCAAGAGCATTCTTAATTCTTTTAATTCCTTCTTCTAATCGGTCCATCGACGTCGAGAATGAAATTCTGATACAATTTTTATTTCCAAAAGCAATACCTGGAACAACTACAACACGGGCCACGTTCAAAAGAAAGAAAGAAAATTCGAATATGTCGTTAATTGCTTTGCCGTTAAATTTTTTGCCGATATAATTCGATACATCGGGAAAAATATAAAACGCACCTTCGGGTTTTGTAGTTTTTATGCCTTCGATTGAGTTTAATTCTTTGTAAAGAAAATCTCGCCTTCTTTCAAATTCCCTGCGCATAATTTCTACGGAATCCTGAGGACCTGTCAAAGCTTCAAGGGCTGCATATTGAGAAACAGTAGAAGCATTGGAAGTAGAATGACTTTGTACTTTAGCCATAGCTTTTACAATACTGCGGTCAGCTGCCGCATATCCAATACGCCAGCCCGTCATCGAATATGCTTTTGAATGCCCGTTTACTACAATTGTCCTCTTTTTGATTTCATCGCCGAGGGATGCCACGCTTTCAAAACGAATGTTATCAAATATTATCTTCTCATAAATTTCGTCGGTTAAAATGAAATAACTTCCCATTTTAAGCACATCTTTCAATGCGTTCAATTCGTTTTCGTGAAATACACTTCCTGTAGGATTCGACGGATTGCATAAAATCAACATTTTAGTTGACGGTGTTACATACGATTCCAATAGTTCGGGAGTTAATTTAAAACCCGATTCGAAAGAAGTATTGATGATAACTGGAGTGCCTCCTGCAAGCTTTACCATTTCGGGATAAGATACATAAAAAGGCGCAGGAATCAGTACCTCGTCGCCTTCGCCCACAAGAGCCTGAATTGCGTTATAAACACATTGCTTTGCTCCATTCGACACTATTATTTCATCAGTTGAATACAGAAGTCCGTTATCTCTTTCGAGTTTATCCGCAATTGCTTTACGCAGCTCAACAATGCCCGTATTAATTGTATACTTGGTTAAATTTCGTTCTAATGCTTTTATTGCCGCATTCTTTATATTTTCCGGTGTCGGGAAATCGGGCTCGCCCACACTGAAGTCAACAACATCCTCCCCTTCGGCTCGCAATTCTATTGCTCTTTGAGCAATCTGCATCGTGAGTGATGTAGCGGTTCGATTTATTCTGTCGGAAAATTTGAATTCCATAATATGTAATTAAATAATTTTTTCAGTTGACAAAGATAATAAATAAAGTCTTACTGCATTTGTAATTTATTCTTTCCAGATAAAATCAAAAAGCAAGTATGAAGCTGTTGTCATAATTACGTCGTACGATACAAGTACTAGTATCTCGGTCATCGACTCGACTATGCTATTCCCATCCATTGCAAATTTTGTAAGTTCGAGAAGAATTAAAATGAGCGGTAAAAGAATTGGAAACGAAAGCACCGGATAGAGTGTTCCCTTTGACGAGGCTTTTGAAATTATTGCCGCAATTATTGTAGAAGAAACGGCAATTCCCACATTCCCCAGCAGAAAAGCAATTAAAAACAATAACATGTTTTTAATAATAAAAGATTCGAATAGTACCGTAAAGAGAAAAGTTATAGCAAAGTTCATAAGGAATACAAGAATGAGATTGTAAAGCAACTTGCCCGAAAAAATTGTGGATGGAGAGGCAATTAAATGAAGCGTAAGAGTTGTTCCCCGCTCTTCTTCCGAAACAAAAGCTCTTGAAAGACCCGACATTGCCGAAAAGAAAATGACCACCCAGAGTAATCCTCCCGTCAAATATTCACTTATCTTTTCGCTCCCTACCGAAAACATTATCACACTAATCGTAACAAGAATAAACATCGACAATGCATTTAGGGCATAACGAGTTCTAAGTTCCGATTCCCAGTCTTTTTTAAAGAGATGGTAAGCTTTCATTCTAACTGCCGCTATTTTTATAGTTTTCCAGATTGATTATTTCACCGCATAATGCCAGGTCGGACTCTTCATTCGATGCAATAATAAAGAGTTTTTCATTTCTGTTTTTATCAATAATTTCATAGACCTTGTCTTTTCCCGGAGTATCGAGATTGGAAGTGGGCTCGTCGAGAATCACCAGTTGAGGGTTGTGAATTAAAGCAAAGATAAATTTCAATCGCTGCTTCATACCCGAGGAATAACCTCTTATCACGTCGTCTTTGCGCTTGTATAAATTAAATTCGCTCAAAAGAAAGTTTGCATATTCTTCGTTAAATTCAACTCCTCTAATTTTTGAAAAACAAATTAGGTTTTCATACGCAGTAAATTCATCATAAAGAAATAAATATGGTGAGACGAATCCAATGTAATTATGAAGTTGTTCATAGCTAATTTCTTTTTCACCATTGAGATGAACAACTTTTCCTTTTGTTGGAGAGATCAAATTAGCTATAATTTTTACGATCGTCGATTTTCCTGAGCCGTTTGGACCGGCGATACCGTAAATATTGGCCGATTCGAAACGGTGATTGATGTTGTTAAAAACAAGTCGTCTGCCGAAGTATTTTACCAGGTTGTTGAGAATTACGCTGTAATTATTCATTAATCACCACGAATTTACCTTTTTTTGTATCGTCGTCCGTCTTGATAACGTAATAGTAGACACCCGAAGGAATTCTACCGCCGCCCTTATCGAGACCATTCCACTTAACGAGATTTTTATCCGATACCAGCACCTGGTGTTCGCCCGAATATATTAGATCCATATCGATTGAAAAAATATAAAGGTCTGCCATTCCACTTATAGAACGCGGAGCCGGCAAATAAATAAAATCATCCGAAGTATAATTAAACGGTTGTGGGAACGGAAATTCTTCTTCAGTTAGTATAGCTGTAGAGTCGATCAATCGATTATTCAACACAGAATTTTCTGTAATCAGGAAGGAAGACTGGCAAACCAACTTGGAATAATAATTATTGGTAATCCATCTGTAGCCGCCGTCGTCGTGGTCTGCAAGAAAATATGTCAGCGGTAAATCGGACGAAGGATTTTGCACCCCATTTGTAACGTCACTGTTTGTGAGGATTGTTGTTAGAGTGTCGACAAGCGAAACAAAAGAGATATAATTTACCGATGCGGGTCTGGTATTGACATCTACCGATACGATTGGTTTGTCGAAATCGATACTCATCAAAGCTTTTATCACAGGATAGTTTTCCGCTTCTTCGAAATATTTACCAGGCGTTGCTCTGTATCCCGTAAAATAAATCCAGTTTGAGAACTCGGCGAATTCCTTTTTGAAATCGGAACCGTATTCCTTAATTGCATCGGCTATTGCATAAAGAGCCCGTTCTTCTTTCATCAATTCCCATGTTCTTTTGAGAATGTCGAATCCAAACCTGTCTTTTAAAAATATGTTCCAGAGAGCAAGGTTATAGCCGCTGTTTTGAGAAAACGAACGATTGGTATTGACAAAATACGAATAAATGTAGGCATAGTAGTCGTTGATATCATCAAAGACAAACTCTTCCATCGCAGTAGAAGAAAGTTCATGATAATACTGGTCAGTCGACCTGTAGATATAATTGCCTACTTGAATAGCATGATGAAATTCGTGAGCTACCGAAACACGGGCACCGTCGATTCCCTCGGTGTAATAACCATCGAAGTCATTATCGATAAGAATGTAACTTGTGTATGTTTCTTCTCCTATTAAATCTTCAGTGCGAGTTTCTCCATAGAGACCTCCACTCATATTCTGAATGTAAATGTCATATTTGTCGTCTCCTCCTCCGTTGTCTTTAGGCGGTGGCGGATAACCCAAAATATTTACTTCATAATTGTATGCAGAATCGAGCGCATCCGATAATAAACTTAAATCGTAGGCAGGTTTGTGTAAACCCGATTTATTGAAATGGATCCGAAATAAACCTGATTTTGTTACTATGCTTGAGTCCGTCTGTGGTCTACTCATATACGAAGACAATACCTGCTGCTGTTTTTTGCTGAATTTTGAAAAGTTCTGTTTAACTTGATTGTAAATACCCGTTCCACACTTAACATAGTCACCCGACAATGAAGTAATAGTTTTCAATTCAGTTGAGCGATCTCCCCGCGTATAAAGAAAAAAATTGTACAGAGAATCAAGATTTTGTGCATAAGAATCGAATGCTACAAAAATGACTGCAAGAATAAATAACTTCTTCATCTAATAATTCTCAATTTAATTATGTTATTGTCGGACCCGGGCGCATAAAGTATCAGGTCAGTATTATTTTTAAAAGGCTTTGAAATATAATTATTAACTGTTTCAGAATCCAAAACAGTATCTGTTCTACCTGATTTGTAATTTTCTTTCAAGACAATTTTTTTCAATTTTTTTGTCAATGCATCGATGAAAATTATCTCAAATCGATTTCTGGTTTTCACGAATTGAAAAGTGGATTCCTCAGGTTGTATCTCTTTTAATTCATACTTGAATATTTTTTCATCCTTGAGAATGATTAATTTAGTGTTCTTTCTTTCAGTAAGTATAATAACCTTAATCAATTCGTTTGATTCTCTGTCGTTATAACACTTAAGACTAATTTTACTAAAATCGGATAGATTATAAGTGCCCAGCTCGACGCTGTCCTCTTTTGCAGCCAATCTTTTTATTTCTTTTTTTACTAATAAAAGGTTATCGTTCTTATTAATTAATGAATAGACAGAAGGATACGTTTCATACACAAGCGCAGTAGCCAGCACATTACTTCCCGCACTGTCCGACCCAGCATGCACAAATCTGAAATCCCTGTAATCATAAGTTTCAAGCAGCAATTTTGATTTACTTTCCGTCAGAGTATAAATTCTTTGCCTATCTTTCAATCGGTCGTTAAATAAAAGGAGGTCTTTGATTTTTCCTTTCGTATAGAGAATTCTTCGTGTTGGCTTGAACGAATCGAGTCTCAAAATTTCAATTAATGATGTGTTGGGATTGTAAAAATAAAAATCGATTTTATTTTTCCGTTTGATGCTTTTAATTACGCTGTAACTATTCTGAAGAGGGAAACGATAAAGTGTATTGGGAATTGATCTTTTGTTAAGAGTCAACAAAATCAGGTGATTTGTGTTTTTATCAATAAAAAAATACGCTTCTGGATTTATTTTGTCTTCAGATAGTATTCCCAGTGAACTTACCCCGGAACCAAAGTTTATTAAATTATAGTCCTCAAATTTTTTTACAGTCGACAAAACGACGATTTTACCATTTCTTAAGAGAAGCGCAATTTTGTTAAAGCCATTTTCCTTATAAGCTGCAACATCTATTAAATCTTTGTCCTTATAAATCAGCAACGGTTCATAAAAATCGAAACCAGACTTGCTAAACATCAGATACAATTTACCTTCGGAGTAATTCGCAAACAGAATATCGTTGATGCCGTCTTCATTAAAATCAGCTATACTCAAATCGTCCGCTTTTTCTTTAAGCTCTAAATCAATTGTATTATGAAAAGACGAAACCGTATCGCCGATAAAAATATGGAATTTGTTTCTGTATGAAATTAATAAATCTGTAAATCCGTCAGAATTAACGTCCGAAGCTACCAGTATCTGCGGGTAATCGGGCAGAGCAATTTTTCTCGATTCGGAAAAAATAAGTTCCTGCTTGTTATAAAAGAATACAAGTTGATTTGAAAAAATATCGTAGGCAACGATGTCAGTAAATCCATCGTAGTCAAAGTCTGCATGAGCAATCTGAGGAAAAACTCTATTGTCGGTAATTTGAGAAAATGTGTAACGGTTTGCCTTGTTCTTAATCAAAGTTAAGCCTTCGAAGGAATAACCGCTTACAACCATTTCCTTTTTCCCATCATTATTGAGGTCGACGCAAGTTATGTTCGATGGGATATCGTCAAACTTCTTAATTTTCTTTCTTGAAAGAATACCGTTTTTTGAAATAGTTACTAATCCAACTTCCCTGTTTTTTCTGGAAAGCCAGCAATAGATGTTTGCATTTTTAGTTAAGTTATAGATATCGAGATTATTAAGTGGACCTACAACAGTATTAGAGAAGCGATGTTTATTGTTCGATACAATTGCAAATAAATTATTGTTATTCTTTAAGAGCATAAATTCATTGGAGCCATTTCGGTCGAGGTCGGCCGGTATAATCATATCGGGAATAAATGCTGAATTTTCTTTAAAACCCTCAAAGAGGATGTCTGCTTTACAAAATCCGTTTATGGGAATTTGAGCAGAAAGGGAGGAGACGGATAAATGAAAAACGAGCAGAAGTTTAAGCAGAACCGAGTCTTTGTTTGCGTCGCTGAAGAGCTTCCTCGTAGCGTTTTTGTTCATCGGGGGTTTCCGGTAGTATTTCACAAGTTTCAACAGGCTTACCATTTTCGTCCACACTTACAAAAGTTAAAAAAGCCGAGTTTGTATGTATTTTTTTCTTTTCGATAAAGGATTCTGCGTAGACTTCGACGCCTACTTCCATCGAAGTTTTAAAAGCCCTGTTAACAGATGCAATCAAAGTTACAACTTCCCCAATTTTAATAGGGTGATGAAAATCAATCCTGTCGACAGAAGCTGTAACGCAAACTCTGTTGGAGTGTTTAGCGGCGGAAAGTGCAGCACAGATATCAATCCAGTGCATCAACTGTCCTCCGAGTAAATATCCCAGCTGATTTGCATGGTTCGGTAGCACTAATTCAGTCATTGTTACAACAGAGTCTTTAACTTTTTTAGTTTGCCTTTGCCGTAAGTCCATTTAATTCCGCCTGTAATTTTTCGATTTCAGCAGCTCTTTCGTCCTCGGGGTAACGCTCAAGAAAAATGGCTATATCGTTCAATGCATCGTTATTCATTCCACGTTTTACTTCAATTTGAATTTTACGATAGAGAGCCAGTGGGGCGTATCTGGTATCGTGATATGTTTCGACAACAAAATCGTAATACTTCATTGCAGCTCTTTCGTATTCCATCTTCTCATAAATTACCCCACTTTCGTATTCTTTTCTTGCGAGCTTGTTGTTCAACTCAATAATCTTTTTTTCGGCTTCCTCTACTTTTGGATTTGCCGGGAAAATATCGATGAATGCCTGGAATTCTTCGATTGCTTTTTTAGTATACGATTGGTCTAACTGAAAAGGCGGTGAAAGATTATAGTATGAATCGGCCAGCAAAAATTGTGCGTCGGGGACAAGTGGGCTGGTGGCATAGTTTTGAATCAACTTGCTAAATTCGTATGCTGCCAGAAGAAATTGTTCTCTTTTATAATAAGTCGTAGCCAAATAATATTGAGCGTCGTCGCTTACGGCACTGCCAGGAAATT
Organism: Melioribacter sulfuriphilus; assembly: GCF_052656625.1. Classification (NCBI taxonomy): domain Bacteria; kingdom Pseudomonadati; phylum Ignavibacteriota; class Ignavibacteria; order Ignavibacteriales; family Melioribacteraceae; genus Melioribacter; species Melioribacter sulfuriphilus. The sequence goes on from NZ_JBQXXK010000004.1 coordinate 296,573, forward strand.
GGAGCAGAATACTGTTAAATTCAAGAATAGCCTGCTCGTAATCTTCACTTTCATACAATTTCATTGCGTAAGCAAAATATTCCTCGGCGTTGAATTTAGACGTATCTACTGTTCCAGAACAGGCTGTAACAATCAAAGCTATTACTAATAATCTCTTATAAGACATAAAATGAATTTCCATTTTTAAATGACAAAAATATGCAAAGATTACCACTTAATGAAATTTAATTACTTCTTACGGTGAAGAGCAAAATAACAGAAGTAATCAACGTTGCAACAATTATAACCGGTTGCAAAAAATCCTTAAATTTAGTTTTATATGGGAGTTCGCCCTGTTCTACTGGCAATTGCAGCAAGTGATTAACGGCATAATCGTCGTACAAAATTGTGTCTTTTACTGTCCCTGAAAATGAGGCATCCACAAAACCCGATTTTTCGGGATATATTAGCATCCCACTCATTATCAAATTGCGTTCTATAAAATCGTCTCCAAAAAATCCGCCGTCGATTAATGTATATGAAGCCGAAGCATCATTAACAACCAGAATAATTTTATTTTCGCTGTTGTTGTTTTTATAATGAAATTTATTCCTGAAATAATCTATGAAATATGGTTTCAATCCTTCAAGTTTACGCGGAAGAGAGATAATTAAATTGTAATCAGATGACACCGAAAATAGCTGAGTATACTCATTTAACGAATTATCGATTAATTCAGTAATTATTTTTTCCTGCGATAAGCTAATGTTGAAAGTTCCACAAAAAAGAAGAAGAAACAATATTTTTTTGAAAAAGTGTGACATTATCTTCTGCCGTCGGCAATTTCTCTGAGTCGTTTAATTCTTTCTTCAATTGGCGGATGCGTTGAAAATAATTTAGCAAACGATTTTCCTGAAAGAGGATTTACAATAAACATATGTGCTGTCGACTCATTTGCGGTCCTCATGGGGATAATTTCATTAGCTCTCGATAATTTATCCAGCGCTGAGGCAAGTCCCATTGGGTTTCCCGACATCAAAGCGCCACCTTCGTCAGCCATGAATTCACGGGAACGAGAGATTGCCAGCTGAATAAGCATAGCAGCGATAGGGGCAATAATAATCAGAGCAAGTTCATAAAAAATATTTCCGTCTCTTTCTTCATCTCTGCTTCCTCCAAACATTGCAGCCCACCCTGCCATTCTTGCAATCAATGTAATTGTGCCTACTAACGTAGCTGCAATTGTACCGACAAGAATATCCCTGTTTTTAATATGCGTCAGTTCGTGAGCAATTACTCCTTCAAGTTCGTCTTCTGACAATAGATTCATTATGCCGGTTGTAACTGCCACTGCACTGTGCTCGGGATTTCTTCCAGTAGCAAATGCATTCGGGGTCTGCGAGTCAATTACATAGACCTTGGGCATAGGTAAATTTGCTTTCGATGCAAGATTTTCAACTATCCTGTAGAGAACTGGAAATTCAGCACGCGTAACTTCTTTTGCATGATACATCGACAATACTATTTTATCCGAAAACCAATACGAGCCGAAATTTAGCATCAACGAAAAAATAAAGGCAATTGTCATTCCGGTTTGCCCACCCAGAAGATTGCCAACGAGTAGAAAGAGTATCATCATAACCGCCATTAAAGCAGCAGTTTTAAATCCGTTCATATTATTACCTTCCAATTTGTTTTTGAATCTAACATTTTCTAAATAAAAGATGTTCCGATGAAAGTAAAATTTGGTTGAACCTAACAGTCTTTCTCCTGATTTTAAACGCAGCGGGTGCCTGTAGTTTTAAGCAACAAAATAAATGATAATTACAATATTTCTCCATAATCCACTTCAATTCCACCATCAATTTTTCTATAGATGATAATTTTGACATCTATGTGCTCCGGTAATGCTGTTTTCACCTCATAGGTATTGGGTTTTATAGAGACTGGAATGTCTCCAATGTAGCCATCGATTCCTCTCGATTCTTCATCAGGCCCGGCTAAACGGTAATCCGCATTTTTCATTTCAGCTCCTTTCTTAAGTATTGCCTCCTGAAACCTGAGCCCAGCAAAAGTTTTCACTATTACTAAATCCCTTACCCATTGTTCAACCATATTCCGGTCAATTTTATTAAGAGTACTTTTAAGTTCTTCTAATTTATGCAATATTTTTTCCGTTGCAATCTCGATCGCATCGGGTTTTTTCTCCAGGTACCATTTTTCCCATTCAGAAAGTGTTTTCCCTTCAAATTCCTGAATTAGTTCACTCATCTGACCCACTACTTTGGGTCGCGTTCCCTGGGCATATTGATTCGCTAAATTGATCAGTGGTGCTACATACTTTTCAAAATCTGGAGTCTCTATGTCCAGATATTTTCTGATTTCTTCAACTGTGATTCTTACTTTCACTTTTCCCCATTTTGTAAGCCTAAAAACTTTGCCTTATATTTATAATCAATAGTGGTATCAACAGAAACCAAACCATTTTTAATTAAATGAGCATTTAAAAATGTTTTATTCCACAAATAAAGATAACAGAGCAGATTGTTTTTCTCGTCGTATTTAATGTTATCGAATCTTAGAAATACCTTTTGCCCGTTTGTTTTTTCTATTAAAAATTTGACAGCTTCGTCATTTTTTTGGGGTTTCTCTTTGATACCCAATAACCTGATTTTTAATCCATTACTTAAGCTCAGTAATTCTGGTGATATTACTTCCTTAACGGTATAGTAAGTTTCTCTTTCAGAATGAGAATTATCTATTTTTGAACCAAATCTTAATTTCTTAGGATCAATTTTCTTATCAAATCTAATTGGGTCTTTAAAAATATAGGGTAATTTTTTTATTTCTTCTTCAAAGCTAGTTTGAAGCTCCTCCTGTTTAATAATCTCAAATGCCGCATCTTGAAAAATTGAGCTTTGTTGAAATCCAACTTTTTCTTTTATGATTGGTAAAAAATCCTCATTTATCTCATATCCAATTGAGTTTCTATTAAGATTCTTAGCTGCCATTGATGTCGTGCCACTTCCAAGAAATGGGTCAAGCACAGTATCTCCAACAAAACTGAACATTTTAATAAGTCGCTTTGGCAGTTCTTCAGGAAACATCGCAAGGTGTTTATCCTGTTTTTCACCCGAAAAATTCCAGTGCCCCGTAAAGTACTGATTCCATTCTTCCAGCGTCAATTTTGATTGTTCTTTAATTTCGTCGTTAACTTTTGGTGGATCCCCATATTTTTTAAATATTAATATGAACTCATAGTCTAACTTAAGAATTCCATTCCTTGGATAGGGATAGGACCCCATTACTGTGGCTCCTCCTGTGGTATTGCAAGTAGTAACTTTTTGCCAGATAATAGCACCCATATAATCAAAACCGGCACTTTCGCAGAACTTGATTATCTCTGTTCTTATCGGAATAACCTTATACCTTCCATAATAGACAGAACGTGCAAACTGGTCGCCAATATTAACACACAAGCGACAGCCCTTATGTAAAACCCTGTGGCATTCATTCCAAACTAAATTGAGATTATTAATATATTCTTCATAAGTGTCATTAAAACCTATTTGCTTTCCGTTTCCATAATCCTTCAATTGCCAGTATGGTGGAGAAGTAATTATAAGATGAACTGATTCATCAGGAATTTCTTTCATTTGTCTTGAATCACCGATTATTATTTTGTGCAACGTTTTCATGTTTTACCTGAAATTAGTATTATCACGCTTGAGCCAAATTCGCATAAGATATAATGCCGCTTAGTGTCCCGCCGGTGAGTTCTATAGCTTGCCTTTCTATAATAATATAGTTAAAATCGCTAAACAAAAATATGACACTATGAAAAATACGATTTTATTGGGAATATTACTTTTTAGTTTTTCAACTGTCTTTTCACAAACATATAAATTTCTAAATCTTGATACGAGTCCTCGCGCAGCTGCTCTGGCAGGTGGATTTGTATCGGCTGACGACGATCCAAATGTTATTTTCTATAATCCTGCGGGAATAAATCTACTTGAGGGAATGCCAATATCATTTTCATTTGTAAATCACCTGCTGGATATTAATTCAACCTCACTATCCACAGTGAAAGAATTTGAGTTTGGTAAACTTGGAGCAGCAATTAAATATGTTAGTTACGGCGACTTTACGAAAGCTACTTCAACAGGCGAAAAAATAGGCAATTTCGGTGCTTCCGATATTGCCTTTATTATTGGTTACGGCAATAAACTCGATGACAATTTTTATTACGGTATAAACACCAAATTCATCTATTCCAGTATTGATGAGTATAGTTCTTCGGCAGTTGCTGCGGATTTAGGATTGCATTACGAATTACCCGAATCAATGTGGAACATCGGCTTTTCAATTCTTAATATCGGAAGTCAATTATCGACATACGCCGAAATCGACGAGGATTTGCCACTCGATGTTCGAATCGGTGTTTCAAAACAATTAAAAAACGTGCCTTTTCGTTTTTATTTTTCACTCAACAAATTAAACCAGGATCAAGAGAACATTGCCGATCGACTCCGTAATTTTACTCTTGGAGCAGAAGTTAAGTTAGGCACAAGCTTCAGACTTCGTTTCGGATACGACAGTGAAAAAAGGAAGGAACTAAAAATTGGTACGAGCGCAGGACTGGCAGGTTTCAACCTCGGGTTTGGATTCAATGTAAAGAATTTTACTATTGATTATGGATTTTCATCAATGGGATTTATCGGCTCGATTCACCGATTCGGTATTTCGACAAATCTTGAATAATTATTTTCCATAGGGCTTTTTCAAGTACTGCCTGGCGAGTTGATGAGAATTGCTCCGCTCCCTCATAGTCAGGACTTCACGATAATACTTAATGGCGCGCTGTCTGTCTCCTTTAAGGTCATATAACATTCCTAAATAAAGGACTGTATTTATCAGAAAACCTGAGGCATTTTCTTTATCGAGTTTTCTCGACAGGTTTTCGGAAATTGTAAAATAATAGATTGCAGAATCTACGTTGTTAGAATTTTTGAAGTTCAATCCGACATAATAACTGGCTTCTCTTTTATAATAATTGTTATAGCCCTGCATCTCTCTTACGCATTTGGAATAGATATCCCGAAATATTTCGGCAGCTTTATCGTATCTGTTTTCTTTAACGAATGTAAGTCCATAATATTTCTGGAAATTCGGATTATCCGGATAATCAGCCAATAGAATCAATGCCCACTTGCGTGTTTCCTCCATATTTTCTTCAAACTGGAAATTCAGTGTCATCAGAAAATATCTGGATTCTATACGTGCATATCTGCCTTTGAGGGCAACATATTCAAGTTCGCGCAAGCCTTTATTGCGGTCACCGTGTGGGAAAAAAATCATAAGTGGTTTGACGACAGGATACTTTTCAGGAATAACCTCGGCGTAATAATGATAAATTCCAAATCCGAATTGGACGTCGGGATTATGTGGATCAGCTCGATAAAATTGATAGAGCAATTCGAGCCCCTCTTTTCCGTCCAGCGCAGCATTGATCCATTTTTCGCGTATGCCCAATAATCTTCCCCTGAAACCGATAGCCCCACCTTTAAAGAAAAGGGCATCTTTGTTGTTCTTATTCTTTTCCAGAATTTTGTCGCACATTCTTATTACTTCATCCAGCTGCTTAATAAATTTATCGTCTAAACTTTCATCTTCGAGTTTAAGAAGAATCCGCCACCATGTGATCATGGCTTTAAAAAATTTGCCTGAAGGGTGAGTAGGATATTCTTTTATTACTGTGTCGAAAGTACTTTCAGCTTTTTCGAGTTCGATGCCGTAGATCTGGTTGATACCCGCCTTAATAAGCGAGTCGTGACGAGCCCAATCATAATTCTGCGCTTCTACCGGCATCGAAAGAATAATTAACAAAATAGAAAAAAAGTATTTCATGGTTTTTCTCACATAAGTCCCGTGTCAATTATCCGGTTTATCTCTTCGATTTTTTGCTTGAAATAGCCTGCCTTTTCAGGATTAGACTTAGCAAGGTCTCTATAAATTGCTATAGCCTCTTTGTAATTCTTTTGCGCTTCATAAATTTTAGCCATCGTTTCAGTGACAATTCTTGTTTTCTGAATTTCGGGTAGAGCAACAACAGTGTCGTCTCCAGCATCCGGATTGTATTTTATACGAGCTTTGCTTAATACCTCAGCTAATTCATCCAGTTTGTCTTCAATGGAATTTTTTGTATCGTTTTTATCATTAAAAAACTTGCGTATTTTTAATCCTTCTAAAGATTTAATTTCATTTTCAATCTTATCAATCATTTCGAGATAATATTTTCCGGAAAACGAATTTTCATAGAGCGCCGAAGCTGTATGAACATCCTTTCTGGCTTCCATAACTTTACCAAAATAAGCATAGGCCATTGCTCTTATGTAATAAGCTGTAGGATAATCGGGATATAGTTCCAGTCCTTTGTTTAAAATTTCGATTGCTTCATTCACATTTCCCTCATCGAGTAATATTTTGCCTACACGGGCAAAGAGAGAGGAACGAGGGTTAAATTCATAGATTAATTTAATTTTATCTTCTGTAATAGTTCCGTTCAATTAAAACCCATCATTTAACTGACGTTTCTTAATATATGCCTGTCTCAGAGACATCGCAGATACGCCGGCAAATCCCGTAAAAAACATCAATTGGAAAGGTAAGGCTGCAATTTCCATGAAATAAATTGATGCCACAACTCCAATAAAACAATAAACCGCTAAGATCAATTCGACGTAAGTCGATGCCTGAACGCGAGTCGATTTGAAATACTTATTTTTAATAGGATTATCGTTCTTTGTAACAACTTTGAATTTCGGTGTCCTCACAAATTCGCTTTTCCGATTCAACAATCCTTCGATGACTGCGCGCGTGTTGTTCAAAGCAAGTCCCATACTCCCGGCCATAAAAAGAGGGAAGAGTACAATCCTTTTACGCCAGTCAGGATAAACATCTTTTTGAGCGAACATGTAAAAAAGGAACGACCCGATAAAAGCTATAACAAAGATTGCCATTATGTTAAAAAAGCTCCAGTAGGGACCAGCATTTTTAATGAAAATCAACGGGACATTCAAAATACCCGCAAGTAATATAAATGGGAAAACAATATTGTTTGTAAGATGAAAAGTGGAATGAATTTTAAGTCTAAGGGGAATATTAGAGTTCCAGACAAGAGGGAGAATTTTTTTTGCCGTTTCAACTGCACCTTTAGTCCATCTGAACTGCTGAGCTTTGAAAGCATTCATTTCGGCTGGCAATTCTGCAGGAGTGGTAAAGTCTCTCAGATAAATAAATTTCCACCCTTTTAGTTGAGCCCTGTAACTGAGGTCGAGGTCTTCGGTTAATGTGTCGCCTTCCCAGTTGCCGGCATCTTCAATACAATCCTTACGCCATACACCGCCGGTGCCGTTAAAGTTGATAAAAAATCCGGCTTTATTTCTGACGGTCTGTTCGATTACAAAATGTCCGTCGAGAGCCAATGCCTGTATACGAGTAAGAAGTGAATAATCTTCGTTCAGGTGTTCCCATCGAGTTTGAACCATCCCGACTTTTTCGTCGTAAAAATACCGGAGAGTATTTTTAAGAAAATCTTTTTTGGGAATAAAGTCGGCATCGAAAATAGCCACGTACTTCCCTTTTGCTGTTTTCAATCCTTCTTTCAGGGCTCCAGCTTTGAATCCTTCGCGCGTTCCCCTTCTGATGTGCTTGATGTCGAATCCTTCTTTTTGTTTCTCTTCAACTAATTTTGCTACCACTTCGACCGTTTCGTCAGTTGAATCGTCGAGCACCTGAATTTCGAGCTTATCTTTCGGATAATCCATATTGCATACGGCATTTATTAATCTGTCGACTACATACATTTCGTTGTAAATAGGCAGTTGAACTGTAACAGTTTCCAGAGGGACGTCGTCTTTAGCTTTATGCATTTTCCTTTTATACTTTTCGTGATAATAGACCATTATAAATCCGTAGCTGCCGAAAAAGAGAAGTATCGACAACGAAAAGATATAAGCATATAAAATTATTTCATCGAGTACCATAATTTACTCCTTTTTTTTACCAGTTAGACACCACCGCAAGAAGAATATCGTCCGCTATAAAATCGAGCACCCGCTCGATGGCATTATTTCGGACGGTTATCAAATCTGCACTGTCAGTTTCATAGTCGCTATATTGTGAAAAATTTCTTTCGAATATTTTTTTCTTTTTGATTAAATCACGATAGACAACTTTTACATTTATTGTAATTCTTTGAGTTGTAGCAGTTTCGTTTCCACTCACAACCGACAATTGATCCGTAAGAGAAGTTATTGCGGCTTCGAGTATACAATCGGGATTAGAACTGTTGACTACTTTGAGCGTATTATCGTGAGTAAATTTTTCGATTAATACCGTAGTCAGTCGTTCTCCCAGATTAGGTTCTGCCTTACCGCTGCGATCCTCGATTGTCGGTATCGAAATAGTTTGAAGATGAGGAGGCACTGAAGCACCTGTAAAAGAGTAGGAACAGCTCGTTACAATCAAAGCCGGCATTGTTAACAATACCATAACTAATATTTTTCTATTGTATGCCATACTCCTTCAGTTTCCGATAAAGAGTTCTTTCACTTATATTGAGCAATCTGGCGGCTTTCCGTTTGTTATTTCCCGTAAATTTAATTGCATTAAGTATCGCCCTTTTTTCGAGTTCTTGAAGCGGTAAAACTTCTTCCGGGTTGATTGTTGTGGATGTGGAATTGTTTTCGGGTGTATTATTTAGAGCGATATTTTTTAATTCTATCAAATCTTTCTTAATCTCAATTAGTGCTCTGTAAATCATTTCCCTGTCGAGAGCTTCGGGTGAACGATTTAAATGGACAGGTAAATTTCGTGGCGTCAATTCTTCAACTGCCTCCGGTACGAGTAAAGGTTTCAATAAATCTTCGTCGATAATACCATTGCGACACAAAGCCGCTGCAGTTTCAACCACATTTTTTAGTTCACGAATATTTCCAGGCCAATTATAATTTACCAGCAATTCTTCTGCGCCTTTGGTAAACAACGGCAATTTAATTTGATTGGCCTCGGCAAATTTTCTAAGAAAGAAGAGCACCATATCGAGAATATCTTCTTTCCTTCTTCTTAATGGTGGAATAAAGAGCGTTACAGCTTTTAACCTGAAATAGAGGTCATTTCTGAACTTTTTGGCGTCGACTTCTTTTTGCAGGTCTTTATTTGTAGCTGCAATAATTCGAACGTCCACCTTTGTAACTCTTTCGCTGCCAATTGGCATAAACTCTTTCGTTTCGAGCACGCGGAGCAATTTGACCTGAGTGGTCAGAGCCATTTCTGCAATTTCGTCTAAGAAGAGAGTTCCACCGTCTGCAATTTCGAAATATCCTTTTCGATCTTCTGTAGCGCCAGTAAAAGATCCTTTTTTATGGCCGAAAAGTTCACTTTCCAGAAGTGTTTCGGGAATAGCTCCACAATTAACGCTTACAAGTGGTTTGTCTGAGCGTTTGCTGAAACCGTGTATCGCCCGTGCAAATACTTCTTTTCCTACTCCACTTTCCCCCGTAATTAATACGGTTATATCACTCTGAGCAACCTGCATGGTTATATCAATCAGATCCCGTATTTCCTTCGACTTACCTATTATACCGTATTTCTTCTGGAATTCCTCTATTTGCATTATTCAATTATTTTTGAGTCTGTAAATATAATAAATGAATCGTTCAGTTGTACCGATTTTTTCTTAGCCCAATGTTTCGACTAATCCGTCGTGACAGATAGTTATCTTATCCCTAAGAGCATCGTCGAGGTTTTCGTACCAATCGACCAATTTGCCAAACTTTTCATCGTCGATGTGGGTAATGAATATTCTGCCGGGATTAATTTTTTTAAAAACAAGATATAAATCTTCCGGTTCTATATGCGCCATCTCTGTAATAAAAACATCAGGTTTAAGAGTGTCAAAAAGGTAGAGGTCATCCGGGCTACCGACATCAGACGTGTATACTATCGAATTACCAGCGATTGTAAATGAAAGACTGGAAGAAACAAACATCGATTCCGAGTAAAATTCGATATCTCCTTTGGGATAAATATGAGAATTCTGTTTTGCCATAAAACTAAAATCTTCCGCCACAGTCACTTTTTCGGCAAGGCGGTATCCAATAATCTTTAAATTAAAACCTAGAGCTTCGGGAAACATGTAGACATAATAAAGGAGATTAATCAATGGTTCGACAAGATTTTTGTGTGTAAAAAGTGTCAGCTCCCTCTTACGTCCCGCAATTTTCATTTGAGTAATCAAAGCGCCAATTCCCGTAAAGTGGTCGGCATGATAATGAGTAAAAATAATTCCATTAATCGAATTGAAATCAATCGACGAATTCATCAGAGCTTTAGCCACTCCGTCGCCGGCGTCAATTAATAAATTGAAAGCGGCAGTTTCCAGATATATTGAAGAATGGAATCTTTCCTTACTCGTTTTTCCAGAGCCAGTGCCAATAAATATTATTTTCATAATATCACTGAGTAATTAATAATCATAATTTCTGATTGCACTTATAAATCACTATTTTTGTTATGCCTAAACAATAAGAAAGACCCGAAATGCCAAAGAAAGAGAAAATATCAGTTATCACATTAGGATGTTCAAAAAACACGGTCGATTCAGAACGCCTCATGAACCAGCTTAAAATAAACGATTTTGAACTGACCGACAACCCTGAAAATGCAGATTCAATTATTATCAATACATGCGGTTTTATTGAAGCCGCAAAAGAAGAATCGATAAACACAATTTTATCCGCCATTGAACTTAAGAAAAAAGGTCAATTAAAAAAAGTTATCGTTTCCGGATGCCTTTCCGAAAGATATATGAACGATTTAAGGAAAGAAATTCCTGAGGTGGACGCTTATTTTGGTACAGAAGCTTACGAAGGAATTCTTAAGGAATTCGGCGGAAACTTGAAATATGAATTGCTCGGCGAACGACTCCTAACCACACCGAAACATTTCGCATATCTTAAAATTTCCGAAGGTTGCGACAATCCCTGCTCGTTTTGTGCCATCCCGTTGATGCGAGGCAAACACAAAACAAAGCCAATGGAAGATTTAATTGCCGAAGCTGAAAAATTGAGCAGTCAGGGCGTCAAAGAACTTATCCTAATCGGTCAGGATACTACCGATTACGGAATCGACCTCTACGGTAAAAGAAATATATCTGAACTGATAAATAAACTTTCGGAAATTAAATCAATCGAATGGATTCGTTTAATGTACGCCTATCCTTCACATTTTCCCGAGAGCCTGATTGAAACTATTGCTTCGAATCCCAAAGTATGCAAGTATATCGATATTCCTTTACAACATATTTCTGATAATGTACTCAAATCGATGAGACGTGGAATTACAAAACGCCGGACACTGGAACTTCTGAACAAAATGCGTATGTCGATTCCTGAACTAACGTTGAGAACCACTTTTATTACCGGCTATCCTGCCGAAACCGACGCCGACTTCGAGGAGCTGGCTAATTTTGTAAAAGAATTCGAGTTCGAACGATTCGGTGTATTTACATATTCAATGGAAGAAAATACTCCAAGCTTTATTCTGGGCGATCCGCATTCAGAAGAATTGAAAGAAAAAAGAAAAAACATTTTAATGGAAATTCAAAGTGACATTTCGTATCGCAAAAACGAAAAGTTAATTGGTAAAAAACTCAAGGTATTAATCGATTCTTATGAAAACGGTGTCTATATCGGTAGAACGGAGAGAGACGCTCCCGAAGTTGATTGCGAAGTATTTGTAGAAACAAACGAGAAACTCAAGATTGGCAATTTTTATGATACCGTAATTTATGATTGCAACGAGTATGATTTATTTGCTAAATTGGATTAAAATTATCGGGGTAAAAATGAAACGCTTCGTATTATTATTTGTTTGCTTTGTGTATACAATCTCGGCACAGGTGGAGTCATCAGAAGATATTAACATTAGTAAATTCGAACCCATTTTTTATACCGATTTCGTACAATACAAAGTAGCCGATGACACAAACAAAATCCGCCTCGACGTTTTTTTCCAGGTACCGTATGCAAATATACAATTCGTTAAAAAAGGCAATACATTTTTTGCCGAATACAGTCTCTCTGTTATATTTTACGAACCCAAAACCGACAAAATGATTTTCGAAAGAATCTGGAAAGAAAGAATTTCTACAACGGATTTTGACGAAACTATTTCAAAAAACAATTTCAACATCTCCTATAAATCATTTCCGCTTGATGCAGGCGATTATAAAATTAAATGCATTCTCGAAGACACCGATTCAAGAAAAACACATTCGTACACCTACAATGTATCGTTAAAAAAATTCAATCGCGATCTTTCGGCAAGCGACATACTACTTGTTAAGGATATCCTGAAGAATGAAAGCGGTGAAGTAATTGTGCCGAATGTTTCAAGAATAGTAACAAATAAAGATAACGTTCTCCGCTTCTATTACGAAATCTATTCAACAGAGAAAAGGGAGTTAGAGATAACATATTTGCTCGAACACCTCGATAGCGAAAATAAAATAGAAGAAAAAAGAACACTCAGTCTCAATGAAGGAATTAACACGGTTTACGATTCTTTAAGCACATTAAAATTTATACTCGGCACTTACAAATTACTGATGACCGCAAAAGATATCAAAAGCAATTTAAACGCCGAAGCTCAAAAGGTCGTATTATCTAAAATAACCGGATTACCAAATTCGATAACAGACATCGACAAAGCAATTGAACAGATGATTTACATCGCCTCGCCCACCGACCTGGCATATATAAAAGAAGGAAAAACTTATGAAGAACGGCTGATGAGATTCCTTGAATTTTGGGACAAGAAGAAACCTAATCCCAAGATGTTAATAAATCCCATTATGAACGAATACTATAGACGAGTGGAGTACGCCAATAAAAATTTCAAAGCATTTGGAAACGAAGGCTGGCGCACCGACATGGGAATGATTTATATTACTTTTGGCCCTCCCAGTTACGTCGAGAGGCATCCGTTTGACCCGGATTCCAAACCGTATGAAATATGGGACTATTACGAACTGAATCGCTCATTCGTATTCATAGACCAGACCGGATTCGGAGACTATAGACTTCTTAATCCAGATTACAGTCGCTGGCCTGGTTATCGTTACTGAGAAACTTCAACCATTTTTTCCTTCAGCAATTTGCTGATTTTTTCCAGCCGTTTCTTGCTCTCGGAGTCTAAATTGTATTGTGATATATCATTGACTTCTTCAGCTGCTTCATTAATAAGATTCATCTCGAGCATTAATTCAACAAAGTAGATACGGTCGGATATCCGTTCTTTTGTTGAAGGATATTTTCTATAGGTTTCTTTCGCAAGTAAAATGGCGGACTCTTTATAACCATTTTTAACAAGTTGTTTTGCTCCATTTAATTTTTTGACACCCAGCAAATTGGAAGCCTCAGATTCAGTTTCAATCCTGCGTTTTTCAATTTTTTCGCCGTAAACGGCAGTATTACGAGTTTTGTTATTGTTTTTGCCGGGACGTATATTTTTAATTTCTTCAGAAGCCAGAGCCAGCAAAAGTTCGTTAAGTGTCATCTTTTTTATGTTATTAATTCCGAGTGCTGAATTATCTTCAAGAATAAATCTCGAGCTACCACTTTTCAAATAGACTGCTGAATTTTTTCCAGTTGAAATAATGTCCGTTCCTGACAATTTCATCCCTTGCTTAACAGGTTTCCAGTTTTCTTCCGAAGTAGTTAGAACTTCAACGTCTCCCCTAACTTTTTCAACTTCGAACGTCTGTGCAATTATTGAGATTGTAAAAACTATCATCATTGCAATTATTTTTTTCATTATGATATTCCTCCTTAATAAATATCAATAATAACCACTGTGCCTTTTGAGAGACCCAACTTTTCAATTGCCTCTTTATTAAATTTATCTGCACCGGCTGTCCATGCATCTTCAAAGCCACTCAAGACAGTTGTTTCTATTGGCAGCCAGATCTGGTCGACTCCTTCTTCATTTTTTCGCACTACTACTTTATTGTCGTTATTTGTTATCTTAAATAATTCTGAAGGAGTCAGCTCCGTATTAACGAGTAAATTAACATGACTAACACCGCTTGGATTTTTGTAGTCTACAAAAGCTGTTTGAATGCCAATACTTTCCAGCATCGAAGAGAAGCACACACTCAAATCATCACAATCGCCACCTTTAAGTTCAATCGTTTCATGGGGAAACTGAACACTCTCCGTACTGGATCTCGGATCAGATACATATTCCAGACTATGCGAAAATTCATCGTAAAGAATTTTTATTTTCCGGAAAACGTCGGCAGTACTTTCTCGCGGATATTTATTGAGAATCTCTCTCGAATATTTGTTCGTAAATTCAAAACCTTTTCTGACAAAATAAATTAGATTGAACACATTACCATCCCAGCTGTTTTTATCGTGAAGTAAAACTGGTTTTTGAATATAATCGTCGGGCTCCGATTTGTCGGTGTAGAGATAAAAATCAGCTTGTTCAATTTTTCTTTTGTCCACATCTGTATTCGAGACAGTAGTAAAAAAGCCGATATCGACCGTGTCGCCAGGCAAAATTTTTACCAACGGTGAAAATATCGGCTCGTTATTGATACTTTTAATGAAACTCGCCGGACGTACTTCGACAATTTCATTCGAAATATTAACCACCCTTCCGGTTGCAAACGGTTTGTTGAAATAAATTTCTGAGAGAGTTGGGTAGATATCCGAATCGATCGAAACATCGATGAATTTAACAAGCTGCTTGCTTTTGAAGCTCAATGCCAGATTAAAATTCACAAAAGCTCTGTCGACGCTGTAAGGATTATTAAACAAACTATAAATTCCCTCATTCACCAGTGATTCAGTTGTATTATTAGTACTGGCTGAAACATATTTTATTGCGCCTGTGGATATAGTATATCCGTCTTTTGTAAAGGCAATCGAAGGGATAACAGAAGAAATAAAAGGGTGTCTGAACTTATCGTGTGAAAAAAGAGTTCCAGCAGTAACTATTCCACCTGCTAAATTGAACGAATAATTTAATCCTGCATAAAAGGCTCTGTATTTTTCGAATCCATACTCGTAACCAAATTTTGCCATAAATTTATCATAGCTTTTTAATTGAAGCGAGGCGCTTATTCCCTTTTCAGTTCTTAAAGAATAAAGACGGCTTGCTTCGCTTGAATTGTCTTCCTTACTTATAAACAAATTAATTGTAGAAAGTGAGATTGATAACCTCTCATTCAACACATAATCAAATCCCAAATCACCTCGCCAGAAGTTATCGCTCAATTCCTCTTCTTTAATAGAAATATAATTTACGCTGTCGGTATAAAATAAAATTGGCGATTCCTCTCTGAAAGTTTGCTCGAAATATCTGAGAGAAAAACCAAGATTGATATCTGAAGATAATTTATAGGAATAACTTATTCCGAATTTTTCTGAGTAATTTAATTCTGTTTTTAAACTGGCAATTGTATCGGGCAACTGAATAGTTGTACTGCTTTTGATTATAAAATTCTGTACGATACCTGGACTGTAACGAAAATAGAAATTATGATTACCGAATGCTTTTGAAATCGAGAGTGAATATAGATTCGAATTAAAACGGTTTTCGTTCTGGAAAGAAAAAGATGCCATCAGCTCGAAATCTTCCGTATTAGAAAAATTTGATATGTTGCCTTCGAGTCCGTTCATGCGAAACCTACTGGTGCTATTTAAATAACCATAATTATCGATGCTTTGCTGAGCGTAAATATTTTTCTGTCCAATGAACAGAAAAAATAATTCAAGGCAGATCGATACGAATATTATGAATGCTTTCCGAAACGATATAGGAATCATCAATAAATTTATCTGTGTTTTCAATTTTTCTAACAAAACTAACAATTAAAGAACGGTTGTCTTTATCAATAATATTTTTAAAAACTTTGAAAGGTACTTTCATATTTCCATTGTCATTTCCCTTCACACTCATGAGAGGATTAACTTCCCCGTCCTGATTAATAGCTGCAAATACGATTTCTACACGTCCTCGTCCTTCTGGATTCCATTCGAGGTCAAAATACGCATCACTGGCATTCCTGTTTCCAATTAATCTAACCCTTCCGATAATTTCAGATGGTGTGGGTATGTCAAATTCGATATTTTGACCATGTCCACTAATCACTCTAAAATTTACTTTGCCGCTATAAGGAAAGTCATTCCTCCTTCCAATCGTACTCATCATTCTCTGCGATGCAAAATATTTAACACCCAGTAACGTATCGACATATACAGAACCAATTCTATACTTCACTCTATGTTCAATTTTTCTTGCCTGGAAATTGTTAAAAAAGACAGAATTCATTTGCAAGGTTTTGTATCCTAACATATACCCATTGCCTGTTTGAACTGGGTTCGATTTATCGTTGAAAATTGCATAGTAATAACCTTCGGTCTGAACCGTTCTAAAGTTCGTGTTGCGAACCCCAACAACACTTACGACAATACTTTTATCGATGTTCCGTTCGACAATTCCCGTGCTATCGTAATCCAGATTTGCGGATTCAGCTGCAACAGCTTCAAATTCGACCTCAGAAGTATTGGTAACTTCAATTAATTCGGTCGGAAGCGGCTCGCCGCAACTGAATACTAAAATTGCTAACCACAATATTAATGTTAAGTTTCTCATTCTTTAAGTCCTACCTCAAATAATATGAGGAGGCAATTGCCTCCTCATAAAATATAATTATTTAACTAAATATAAAATGTTTATTGAATGAGATAAGGAATTCCCCATGTCTTTTCTTCAACCGGTGAATCGGTATCATTAATCACTGTCTGAGGTAACATATTGACTACTGCGTGCATATATCCGGGCATTGTATTTGTGATAATGGTTTTTTCGTATGTACGGGTGTAATAGACACCGTCGAATTGAGTATCGACCAATTCAAAGCGTTCTTTGACTCGATTACCTTTATTTATTATCGAGGCGCCATGCGTTACGGTGATAAAGTCAGGCTCTTCATAAATACTTCTTACTTCGACAGTAATTGTAATAGGTTCTCTTTTTCTTACAAAAGGAATCAATCGATCAATTCCTCTATTGCCATATTTATTGCCATTATTATAATGCTGCTGTCCAGCGGTATTACCATTAGCTGAATTTCCTCCGTTCATGGTCTGCTCTATGGTCATAAGTCTTCTTCCTAAATCAAAGAAATAATCATTGGGGGAAGTAATTGTAATTGAATTACCTTCGAGCGTTGTTAGTGTTACTTTTGTAATGGCTATATTATCAGTCGAAGTACCGGCTTCGGGCAATGACATACCGATTATTTTCCAGTCGACAAGATTGTCGCCTGTGCTATCGACACGCTCATATTTAATTTTACGTGTCATAACGGTAGTAAAAGGTTTTTTGACCAGCGTATCGGGAACGCCCCTTTCCTCGTTAAACGAACCAAGAATAAGAAGTTCTCCCTCAAACCTCTTTGTAAGTGTACCGAGAGCAGTATCGGCACCGTATTCAATCTGCAGATCACGTTCTACGAGATGAATTACCTGCCCTACTCTTAAAGGATAAATTGTTTTAGCCAGACCACTTCCTAAAATACTCATGGCGTCTTCTTCATTAAAATTGGGTTCAAAGGAGTTGACCGCCTCGTCTTCGTAAGTAATTTTTTCCAGTGCGGCTTTAACTGATAAACCCGATTCGGGCTCAGTAATTAAACTATTGTCGTTACAACCGGCAAATAATAATGCTAAAAATATAAATGCTGCCGGAATTGCCATAAAAGAACTTCTGATTTTCATTTTTACCTCCGTTTTTTGTGTTGATGTCGTTATTCCGGCTTTGAAAATACATACAACGTGCCAGTTTCAATTTCTCTTAAAAAGGCAAAAAATCAAACTTTTTCCGATAATAAATTGCCTGGAAAACCGCATTAAATGCCTGGAAAGAAATAAATCAGTCATTTAAGAGAATTGAAAACAGTATTAATCAAGAAATTAATTCGACATATTTAAGTTTTTATTAATTTAATCTTGTGTTCTGAATGTTTTCTAACGGTGTCTTCGGTACGCCCCTTCGGGGCTACTCAGACACCTTTTGTATTTCATTGCGTAGTCGCTGAGTAGTCCCGATAGGGATGTATCGAAGTAGCGGACTGATTTAGCAAATTCTGGTCTATTTTTGTTCTTTCAGATAAGTCTTTCCTATTTTTCAAGGGAAATCGCTTCATCGGGCTACTCAGATATCTTCTAAATTTTCATCGTGCGGTTGCTGAGTAGTCCCGATAGGGACGTTCGAAGTAGCGGACTGATTTAGCAAATTCTGGTCTATTTTTGTTCTTTCAGATAAGTCTTTCCTATTTTTCAAGGGAAATCGCTTCTTCGGTCTATTCAGATATCTTCTAAATTTTCATCGTGCGGTCGCTGAGTAGTCCCGATAGGGATGTATCGAAGTAGCGGACTGATTTAGCAAATTCTGGTCTATTTTTGTTCTTTCAGATAAGTCTTTCCTATTTTTCAAGGGAAATCGCTTCATCGGGCTACTCA
>NZ_JBQXXK010000004.1:315253-404644 GCF_052656625.1 Melioribacter sulfuriphilus
CTGATTTAGCAAATTCTGGTCTATTTTTGTTCTTTCAGATAAGTCTTTCCTATTTTTCAAGGGAAATCGCTTCTTCGGTCTATTCAGATATCTTCTAAATTTTCATCGTGCGGTCGCTGAGTAGTCCTGGTAAGGACGTATCGAAGCGACCGAGTACAAGTAACCATAAGAACTAAAATTGACCTAACTTCCGATTTTTATCCGAGAGTAGATATTTAATAACATCGTCAAGATAATCGTGATAACGTACAGGCAGGTTTTTATATTTAGATGCAAAGACTTTTTTGACCTCTTCAAAATTGTTACTTTTAATTTTTTTCAGGTCGTTATTAATATTTTCGATATACTTGGAAGCCTTCGATTTTAACCTGTCTAATATTTCTTCGTCTTCAGTTCCGGCTATCGCTTTTACAGCTGCTTCAAAATTATAATTGTTTTGGACATAATTCTTAAAAAAGAGTCCTCGCAAAATTTCACCTACGATGGTTCGGCTGACATTTCCAATTTCCCGGGCTGTTTCCACAACAGAAGAATGTGAAAATTTTTTAGCACGCAGGGAATCGAGAATAAAGTTTTCCATGTCAGCTTTACGATAATGCCTGTATTCGTCGGGCAGGTCCGTAATCAAAATGATATTGCGTTCTTCTGCTTTAGCAAAAATAGCCGCTCTTTTTACAATCGATTCCAGCTCTCTTACGTTCCCTTTCCATTCATTTTTTACCAAGCATTCGAGTGCGGCTTTTGAAAACCTTAAATTGTCGTCCTCTCTTTCGAGAAAATATTCTGCTAAAACAGGAATATCTTCTTTCCTTTCCCTTAATGGAGGAATTTCGATATTAAGTACATTGAGTCTGTAATACAAATCTTCCCTGAATTTACCTTCTTCAATTAAACGTGCAAGATTTCGATTAGTAGCTGCTATTACACGTACATTGACCTTTTGCGTTTGAGCGGAGCCAACCTTCTGAAATTCGCCGAACTGAATAACTCTTAATAGTTTTGCTTGAAACGAATCGCTTGTTTCCCCAATTTCATCAAGGAATAGGGTACCGCCGTCTGCTGCTTCAAATAATCCTTTTTTATTGCTGAGAGCATTTGTAAAGGCTCCTTTAACATATCCAAACAATTCACTTTCGAGTAAACTTTCTGTCAAAGCAGCACAATTAAGAGCAATAAATTCCTGCTCTCTACGATTACTTAAATTATGAATTGCTCTTGCAACCAGTTCTTTGCCGCTGCCACTTTCGCCAATGATCAAAACTGTTGCATCTGTTGGTGCAACTTTTTCGATTGTTTTAATTACTTTGTCCATTGCACTGCTCTTATAAACAATATTTTCGAATTGATGCCTTCCTGCGTGTTTCTCCACTGGCTGTGAATCCTGCTCGAGCTCCTTTAATTGTGTTATTTCATTTTTTAATTTTTCTATTTGATTTAGCAATTCACCTTTAGCTTGTTCAGAAATCTTAGAAATGTTTTCGAGCAAAGCTTCTTTGCTTTCAAGAGTTTTTTTCAACAACTCGCTTTCGCTCAACGCATGCGTCGCCTGCTGTTTGTTTACCATTATTTTAAGATAAACTTCGAATGCCAGACATAAAATTGCAGGCAGGAAAGCCATCGTAAAATTGAATATTACGAAGAAGTAATTAAAAAGAATAAATGACGCAATTAGTATAAAAAACAGGTATGAAACAATCCGTATTTCATTTGAGCCAAAGTGGAAGAAATAAATGAATCCAATGAGGAACAACACTGAAAGTACTGACAATAAATTTGAGTATTTGTAATTCAATGATCGGTGTGTAATAATATTATCGAGAACAAAGGCATGAAATCCGACACCCGGTAATTCATCATCGTAATAAGTCTTGACCGTTTTTGCAATGGTAGGATCGCTCACTCCAATTAATACATATTTATTTTTGAATTTTTCCGGCCTTTTTTCAAATTCTCCGAAGAATTCAATCAAGGAGTAAGTTTTGAATTTGTGCCATGAATTATAAAAATTAACTTTAAGCAAATCTTTCGCTTCCGCATCGTCTTTGCCTGCAAGTTCAATTGCAAAAGCTTTCTCGTAACGACGATTTACAGATATAAACTCAGGAACGTAATATCCGTCAGAATCAATATAGTTCAGGTGTCCCGTTTTGAGCGAAGGGATTTCGTACTTTGGCTGTGAATAGATAATCGTATCGGAATTTGTAATAATGGAAGATAAAACTATATTATTATTTGACTTCTCTAAAACATCGTTCAACAAATCGTTATAAATCTCCTGAAACGCCAGTCTTGAAGAAAACATCAGTTCGATTCCAATTTTTTTTGCCCCAACCCGATTCAGATTGTCAACCAACAAAGCATAATAACTTCTTTTAAGAGGCCATCCTCCAAGCTGTTCAATGTCATCTGAATTAATATGAATAATAACAATCGAACTATCGGTTTCCTTGGGACCACCAATAAAGCGCATCAATTCTTCATAACCTTTATTTACAGGGATACGGATTAGTTCTAATTCTAAAGCAATAAGCAACCCGACTAATATTAACGACAAACGAATAATTTTTTCGTACTTAAATAAATTCGATAATGTCGAATAGTTTTTATCCATCAGAAATATTATTTTGGTTTCTTAATAGAAATAAATTTACGAAAAAATAAGTAAAGGAATAGTAATGAAAACCAATATCAACGGAATTGCGGTTTATACTTATGGCGACCCCAAAAATAACGCGATAGTATTTGTACATGGTTTTCCATACGACCATACAATGTGGGATGAACAGGTAAAAGAACTTCAGAAAGATTATTATTGCGTAACTTACGATGTAAGAGGACTTGGCAAAAGCCATATCGGCGATGGACAATATACAATGGAATTTTATGTTGATGACCTGTTTATGGTAATTAAGGAATTGAAGCTTCGTAAACCGGTCTTGTGCGGATTATCGATGGGTGGTTATATTGCCCTGAGAGCCATTGAAAGAAATCAAAATAAATTTGGTGCATTAATACTTTGCGACACCAGAGCAGAAGCGGACAATAACGAAGGCAAAATTAAACGCTCTGCAAATATTGATATGATTAATACAAAAGGACTCGAGGCATTTATAAATAAATTCGTCCCGACATGCTTTGCTGCAGAGGCAGTTAAAAAGAAAGCGAATTATTATACGTCAACGCTCGAAAAAGCTTACCGGAACAATCCCACAGGAGTTAAAGGTGCAATAATTGCGATTATGAGTCGTACCGACACGACCCATGTTTTACCCGAAATTAAAATTCCCACTCTTGTATTATGTGGCTCGTTCGACAGCTTAACACCTCATCAAACAATGCGCAAACTGGCAGAACAAATTCCTAATTCTGAATTTGCTATAATCCCACTTTCGGGTCATATGTCGCCAGTCGAAAATCCTGGAGCAGTTAACGATTTAATCAAAGGTTTTCTAAAAAGGAGAATTTAACTACAAATTAGCAGGGCGGTCACTTCTCCGTCCTGCTTAATTTCATTCTCAATTCCACACTCCCCTTTTTTACCAGATAAACCCCGGTCAAAATTATTGCAGCCGATAAAAGCAATACCAGATTAAATGCTTCGTCCAGAATAAGCCATCCCAGAAAAATTGCAATTATAGGATTGATATACGCATAAGTGGAAACGAACGAGACGGGTAGATGTTCGATTGCATAGATATAAGAACCATATCCGATTAACGATCCAATTATCAAGAGGTAGATAAAAGCCAGTGTGCTTTCTGTAGTAAAACTGAGATGTCTATGTTCTCCGATGATAATACTGACTAAAGTCATCAACGTACCTGCAATTGTCATCTGAAGAGCGGCACTCATTAAAGGATGAACTTTCGTCGTATTATATTTCGAGTAAATTGTGCCAAAAGACCAGCACGTTACAGCAACGAAAAGTCCTGCCACACCTTTAAGATAATGAGAATCAAAAATACTTATAATATTGCTACCAAAAATTAGCATTACACCCACCATTCCTGACAACAAACCAATCACAGTTTGTAAATTTAGATTCGCTCCTTTTACATAAAAAGATTCGATGCCAACAATCCAGAAAGGGACAGTAGTTATTAAAAGTGCAGCCAGGCCGCTTGGAATCCATTGTTCTGAAAAGACAACAAATCCATTCCCAAATCCCAATAGCAGGATGCCCACTACTGTGGAATGTTTAATGTCGTTCCACTCTGGCAGACGGTAGTTTTTTTTCATGAGGAATAAAAATAGAATTGGACCGGCTAAAAACCATCTGAAACCCGCAAAAAATAAAGGCGGCAGATCTTCCACTCCAACCCTTATTGCCAGATATGTAGTCCCCCAAATTATACAAATTGCAGCCCACGCCAGGTAGGCTTTTGTTTTTGTCTCTAATACCATAGTCAATTAAATTAGTGAATATAAAAATAATATTTTCTTACGGTAATTCCGGTCTTAACTATTTTATTAGTTTCGTAATTCAAGGATTTTGTTATAATGGAAAGTATAGAAAAATTTGTGAAAAAATTTCCTTTTGTTGCCGAGAACCTTAAGTTCTTAGGCATTCTTCTTTTGGCGGTAATAGTATATGCACTTACTAAATATATTTTGCTCCGTCTAATAAAAAAATTCGTACGTCACACAAAAACTGAGTTTGACGATATTCTACTGCACGATCGTGTTCTTAAAAACGTTTCCTACATTGCACCGCTGATAATAATCAAACTGTTCGCTTATACCATCCCTTCAATTGAAAATTTCATTCATGTTTTTGTAAATGCGCTTATTGTACTCTTGGTCATTTTTACTATTAATGGTTTATTGACGGGATTTACGGGCGTTTTAAATCGG
Source organism: Melioribacter sulfuriphilus (assembly GCF_052656625.1). Taxonomy (NCBI): domain Bacteria; kingdom Pseudomonadati; phylum Ignavibacteriota; class Ignavibacteria; order Ignavibacteriales; family Melioribacteraceae; genus Melioribacter; species Melioribacter sulfuriphilus. Next base: position 320,108 of record NZ_JBQXXK010000004.1, read on the forward strand.
ATGGAAAGATTTAAAGAAAAGCCCGTAAAAGGATACATACAGGTTGTAAAAATAATCGTTTATATTTTCGGTGGAGTTATTTTCATATCGACATTACTTGGCGAATCGCCGTGGGCACTGATTGGTGGTCTGAGCGCCCTGACAGCTGTGCTTGTACTGGTTTTCAGAGATACAATTCTTTCATTCGTTGCCAGCATTCAGATTTCATCTTACGACCTTGTAAAGGTAGGTGACTGGATCGAGGTTCCCAAATACGGTGCAGACGGCGAGGTAATCGATATTTCCTTAAATGTCATAAAAATACAAAACTGGGACAAAACAATTACAGTTATTCCCACCTACAAATTAATTGAAGACTCATTCAAAAATTGGAGGGGAATGACTCTTGCAGGTGGCAGGAGAATCAAAAGGTCAGTTTATATTGACCAGTCAAGTATAAAATTCTGCAGCGAAGAAATGATTGAAAAATTCGAACGTATTCAGTTATTAAAAAATTATATAAAAACGAAAAGAGAGGAAATTAATAAATATAATCAGGAACGGAACATCGACGATTCTGTCCTTGTCAATGGAAGAAGAATGACAAACATCGGAACATTCAGAGCATATCTCAAAGAATATCTTCTGCAGCGCGAAGAGATAAACAAAGAGATGACATTTCTTGTAAGGCATTTACCTCCCGGTCCTGAAGGATTGCCGATCGAAATATACGTATTCACTAAAACTACCAACTGGAACGAGTACGAAGAAATTCAATCGAATATATTTGACCATATTCTTGCGGTAATTCCCCAATTTGAATTGAGAGTATTCCAGAATCCGACGGGATATGATATTAAAGAAGCGATCAATTCATTAAAAGAATACAAATGATGATGGAACCGATCCATAAAGCATTAGGTCAGGCACTCCACGACAACGGAGTAGAAGTAGTTACTTTTGTGCCCGGTTTCGGCGCATCCGAAACGTTTATGTCGTACAACGAAATTGCTGGCAAAATTGGTAAAATATCGTATCACGAAGAAGTTGCCTATACAATATCACACGGAGCATCAATAATCGGGAAACGTTCTGCACTACTTTGCAAATCACACGGTGTAATGAAAGCAGCAAACAGTATTACTGATTCGCTCTACACATCACCAGCAGCAGGATTGGTTTTGTTTGTTTTTGAAGACTTTACAGGCAAACATTCCGACAATATTCTCGATATTTATCCCATTCTAAGATCCATAAATATTCCCGTAATCAAGGCGGATAAAACAAAAATTTACGACGATGTACACACGGCTTATCAGCTCTCTGAGAAAACAAAACTTCCTGCGGCTCTTCTAATTGATGCCATGACGATTAATGAACCGTGCACATTTGAGCCACGCCTGGATTTAAAAAAGAATTTTTCATATAAAAGAAATATCTATTTCCATGTAGTTCATCCATTACTTGCAGAATATCAATACAAAGTTTTAACGACAAAAGTAGAAGGCGGTAATCTCGAAGCTGTATCGCGTCCAGAATTACCGATTGTGCCCGAAAGTTTGACCCCAAAAGTTAAAGAGGGAGCATCTAAGTATATCACTTTTTTCGAAGTATTTAAGAACATTAAGAGAGATATTACAACAGGCGATACAGGCTCGTCAAGTGCGTTTGCTTTTCCACCGTACAACTCGATCGACATTGTTACTTATATGGGCGGCTCGATCCCATTGGCATTGGGTGCATATCTCGGAGGATTCAAGAATGTTTGGGCATTAACCGGCGATTTTGCTTTTATATCTGCAGGTCATCTTGGATTGATCGAAGCTGTTCAAAGAAATATACCCTTGAAAATTGTTATCTTCTACAATCGCCGCTCTTCTGCAACCGGAGGGCAATTGATCAGTAAAAACATTCTATTCAGAATTCTCGCAGGCTATGAAAAGTTTATACTCGAAATCAGTAATCCTGAGGATATGTTCGAAATCGATTCTGTTTTAAATGAAGCCGCAGTTTCAGACGAAATGAAAATAATAATTGTCAACTATCCCGAATAAATTATGTTGCCAGAATTAAAAAATCTTTACGAAAAGATTCCCGATAAAATTCCAGATGAAATTTTTGAAGAAATTTTACGAACGGACAAACTAAGAATAGAAAGAATAATTTCGAAAGGACAGAAAAGTCCGGAAGGTTTCTGGTATGATCAAGATGAAAATGAATTTGTATTACTTTTAAAAGGATACGCCCGACTTGAATTTGAAGACGGGAAAAAAGTCGAGCTCAGAGAGGGGGATTATTTAATAATACCTTCGCGGTTGAAACACCGTGTGGATAAGACTTCCGCAGAAAAAGAAACGATCTGGCTGGCAATTTTTTATTAAAAAAGCGGTAATGACATTAAAGTCAGTACCGCTTTTACCAGTAAAGGAACATATGCAAATTTACTAATCTTCAATTATGGCAAGAATATCCGACCTCTGAATAATTTTGAGGTCTTTGCCATCGACACTAATATCCTCGCCGCCGTATTTGGCAAATAATACGCGGTCGCCTTCTTTAATATTTTGGCGTAAGTCTTCGTCGGTTCCAACTGCAAGAACCTTACCGATAATCGGTTTTTCTTTTGCAGTATCGGGTATTATAATGCCCGATGGCGTCTTAGATACTTCATCGACAGGTTCGATTAAAACTCTGTCGTCCAATGGTTTTACTTTCATAAACCAGCAACTCCTAATCTTTTATGTTTAACAAACGGTTTATTTTGGGTTTATCGAATCCCACAATTGGTTGATTATTGATTAAAATTACCGGTACGCCAGTTTGGCCTGTCCGTCTCATCATATCTCTGGCTGCAGCCTGATCCCGCGTAACGTCGATATCTTTAAAACGGATATTCTTTTCGCGGAAATATCTCTTTGCTGCATTACAGAAACTGCAAGTTGGTGTTGAAAATATTATTACTTTCGGTTGTGCAGACATCTTAAAGTACCACAAATTTTTTTAGCATATGATGAAAGTGGGATGAAAAGGATTCAAGGAGGAGGAAATTATTTTATAATTTTCTCAAAACCAATTTTTTTCAGATTATAATAAATTATAAAAGCACCACACGAACTAATTAAAAGAAGAATAAATCCCTTAAAATAATTCTGAAAAATCAGTGCACCCGTTCCAAACAAAAACGAATAAATGACAACAATGCCCGCCAACCAATTCACGAACATTCTAACAAAAATACTGCCTGATTGTTTAATCCCCATCAAATCCGTTATCTTTCTCCATCCAATGCCTCCCGGCTCAGTTCTTTCATAAAATTCAATTAATTTTTTTTGATTGACAGGTTTTGTCGTATAAGTTACAATCAACCAGATTATTGTTGTTATTAAAACTATTGGAAAAAGAGAGATCGGCGAGGGTATTCCGAGATAATATCTAACAAGAGGATATATAAACAATGGGGCAATCATTGCCGAGATTTCAGACCAGGCATTTATCCGCCACCAGTACCAACGCAATATCAGTACTGCACCAATACCTGCGCTTGCATTCAATATAAATTCCCATGCTCCTGAAATAGTAGAGAGAAAATATTTTGTGATCAAAAGTGAAAGTATCGTAAGAATGAGAATACTTACTCTTGAAATCATTACATAATGCCGTTCGTCGGCATTATTTTTTATAAATCTTCTGTAAAAGTCATTAATAATATACGAGGTTCCCCAATTCAGTTGCGAAGCTATGGTCGACATATAAGCGGCAAGAAAAACTGCAATAAGCAGACCAAGCAGACCAGCTGGTAAAAATCGTACCATCAATTTGGGATACATCATTCCAGGGTCTACAGTATTTTCATAAACTTCATACATTTCTTTAAATTCTGGTGAATTAGCATATTGAAGAGTATTTAAGTCTGTATTTGAATTATATGCTTCAACGACTTTATCATACATATCAGGATTTTGCGTTTTGAGTTGTTCAAGATTATCCGTGCGCGGCAAAATTACCAGCGCTGCCAGTGCAACCAGAATCCATGGCCAGGGTCTGATAGCATAGTGCGCAATCGTAAACCATAGAGTCGCAAAAAGACTATGTTTTTCGTCTTTGGCGGACATCATTCGCTGGGCAATATATCCTCCTCCACCTGGATCGGCGCCAGGATACCAGCTTGCCCACCATTGTAAAGCCACATAGGCAAAAAACGAACCAATTGATATTGAAAATATTCCACTTACTACTTCACTACTTCCAATTCTTGGAATGAACGATATAACCTGTGGTGATAATTTTTCTTTCAATTTCGTCATTCCACCCACCTCAGGTAACGAGACCACTATCACGGCAAGGATAATGCATCCGATCATGGCAAATACAAACTGAAAGCTGTCCGTTCTTGAAGTGCCTAATAGTCCAGAGGCAGCCGAGTAAATTCCAATAATGATTGCAGCAATTACAACAAGTCCAAACGAATCGTACTGTGGAAAAATCACAGCAAATATTTTTTCCATCGCCTTATGTACCCAACCGAGAATGATTATATTCATAAATAATCCGAGATAGAGTGCTTTAAAACCTCGAAGGGCTGCGGCGGCTTTGCCATCGTATCGAAGTTCAATAAACTCCACGTCTGTCATAATTTGAGCGCGGCGCCATAAACGCGCAAAAAAGAATACAGTAAGCATACTACCGATTGCCATATTCCACCAGAGCCAGTTACCCGATATCCCGTTTTTAGCAACTAATTCGGTAACTGCCAGTGGTGTATCTGCGGCAAAGGTAGTGGCAACCATCGCTGTACCCGAAATATACCACGGGAGGTTTCTGCCGGATAGAAAAAATTCACCGGTATTTTTACCGGCTTTTTTGGAATAATATAATGCGATAAAAAAAACCACCAGGAAATAAAACAAGATGACAGCTATGTCAATATAATTTAAGGTATGCATCGGTCAATACTATTGTTTGACCACAGGTAGTTTAAAGAAATTCTCCAGCACAAGAGATGCAGCGCCAACTGCTACGGAGAATTGATGATACCTATCTACTACGATCTCAAGTGCATTGCTCGTAATAGAGATTACCCTCATTTCAATCTCTTTCCTAACCGCTTCTATGATAACACCTTCAAGTTCTGAAACCACTCCTGTAAGTATAAGTGTATCGGGATTCAAAAGTGAAACAGCAGGGGCAATTGTCTGTCCGACAATACTCCCAATCTTTGAAAAGATCAGTTTTGCAATTTCATCTTCTTCTTTTGCAGCATGGAGCAACAATTCAATATCGATAGAATCGATAGAATTCAAAAAATTTTTCAGTACTTTCCCTTCGTGAAAGCGGCTTCTGTAGGATGCCAGTATCTCTTTGAGTGTGGGCAGATGTGGGTAAAGCTCGCCGGCGCAATATGAAGAACCTCTGTATAAATTGCCGTTTATTACGATTCCGATTCCAAGACCGCTTACATTTTTATCAATTTCAATCAAAATTGTTAGATAGTTTCTCGAGGCTTTAATATTGTTTTTCCATTTATATCCAACTGCTACTGCATTTGCGTTATTTTCAAGCAATACTTTAAAAGGAAATACATTCAATTTTTCAATAAGATTAAAATTAAGATCTGGTAATATACTCGACATAACAACCACACCTCGTTGACAATCAACAATACCTGCAAATGCGATTCCAACCCCAAGTATTTTCGATGTCTCTAAATTGTTATCTTCGATGGCAAAATTTACGGCAGTAATTATACTCTCGGCTAACTCATCAACAGTATTTACAGTATCAATCTTTATATTGCGACTATAAATCAGCTCGCCTTTAAAATTGAGAACTACCAAAGACATTTCGCCTACTTCGATGTCCAGTCCTATTACATAAGCAGCATCTTTATTGAGTGTCCACATATACGGTTTTTTGCCGCCTTTGCTGGTGGAATCCCCTTTTCCATAAAAAAGCACGAAAGATTTAGCCGATAGTTCTTTCAAAATATTAAATATTGTCGAGGGTCTCATACCGGTAATTTTAGCTAATTCGGAGCTGGCAATAACTTCATTCTCCTGAATTAAATTCAAAACCAATTGCTCGTTAATGTCTTTAACAACTCTCGCATGGAACGAAATTAATTTTTTACTTCTCATTCTTTTTTGTTCCTATGAAATTAAACTATATAAATAATACATATCGATATCAATTACAAGTTTTAATTAATGTCGATCTCATCGACAAAGATCCATGCTTTTCCACCACTTCCAGGATGCCAGGAAGGACACAATCCAATATTTTTTCCGATTATTTTAATATATCGGGCTTCACTATTTTTGAGTTCGACACTGAAACTCTTAATTCCTTCGAATTTATCGTACTCGGCTAACTTATATTCCCCGCTATAAACATTTACATAGTTCATTCCATCGATGGATAAATAAAAATCAACTTTTTCAGGTAGAAAAATCCACGAACCGATATTCTGGAGAAAACTTACCGATAATTTATTTATTTTCATAGATTTTCCAAGATCTATAATTACATCGAGATTTTTTCCTTCATATCCCTGCCATGCATCCGAATTAAAATTTTCATTTCCTTTAATACCGTCTATCAGTCCCCACTTTCCTCCTCCTGTATATGGATTGTCAAACGTAGTATTATAATGAATATCCCAATCACTCGGTACCTCGTGAAATTCGGAAGTTACTACTTTACTGTATTTGCCATTTTTAGTCGATACAAATTTAAGCTGACTCGAATTATTTAGAATTAATGGCTTATTATACAATTTGCCGTTTGTTATCGGGTCAGAGTCGTCCAGGGTATAATAAATTTCCGCTGCGTCTATACTTTCCAATTCAATCACTGTTTCGCCTTTAAATACTTTTTCACCGCTTTTAATAAAAGGAATCGGAATGAACTGGAGATCGACATAAGAGTGTGGTCTGTCGGATTTATTATATCCCCAATTCGTTGGTTTATCGGTCATCTCAAAGACTATACTTCCGCCATTTATAATATCTTCATGGGTTATATACGATTCAGAATGGTTCAAACCATTTAGTATTGCTGATTTTATATAAATATTTCTATCTGATAAATTCTCGGTCTTAATTTCGAACGATTTACCATTTGTGAAATTGATTACTGCTTTTTCAAAGTGAGGTTTACCAATAATATATTCGTTACTTCCCGGGCAAACTGGATAAAATCCGAGACTGCTTAAAACATACCAGGCGGACATCTGCCCGCAGTCTTCATTACCGCTTAATCCATCAGGTTTGTCAGTATACAATGTATTCAGAATTTTATCTACAATTTCCTGAGTTTTATACGGTTTCCCTACATAGTTATAAAGATAGGCAATATGGTGACTCGGTTCGTTGCCGTGAGCATATTGACCTATAAGTCCCGAAATATCCGGCTGATGTCGCCCTTTTAATTCTGTATTGGCATTAAACAGCTCGTCGAGTCTGTTTTCGAAATTCTCGTCACTACCGTAAAGGTCAATCAGACCATTGACATCGTGAGGCACAAAAAAGCTATACTGCCATGAATTTGCCTCAGTATAATCCCTGCTGACAACATAAGGATCAAAAGGAGAAACCCATTTCCCATTCTTCTTGGGTCTGAAAAAACGTGTTACCGGATCAAAAAGATTGACATAGTATTTTGAGCGTTCGAGATAATAATGATATGCGTCTTTATTACCAGCTCGATTGGCAATTTGAGCTATGCACCAGTCATCGTACGAATATTCAAGAGTTTTTGACACGCTCTCGTGCTCGTAATCAGAAGGTATATAACCCATTTCCTTATAAACATCGAGTCCCCGAAAATCGGACATTGCAGAGCTATTCATGGCTTTTAGAGCAAGATTTATATCGATACCAGGCAAATTTTTAATTATAGCATCTGCAATTACAGGGACTGAATGATAACCAATCATAGTGCCTGTTTCATTCGAGGCGAGTTCCCATATCGGCAATTGACCGCTTTCTTCGTACTTACGCAGCATTGAATTTATCATATCAACATTTTCTTCTGGAGCAATTAGTGTAAACAAAGGATGAAGCGCTCTAAAGGTATCCCATAGTGAGAAAACCGTATAGAGGGTAAAATTTCCCTCCTTATGAATCTTTCCATCCATGCCAATATACCGGCCGTCAACATCTGATTGAATATTAGGACTTAGAAAAGCGTGATATAGTGCAGTATAAAAGATTCTTTTTTTGGTTACATCTAAATCTTCAATGATAATTGAGGAGAGGCGTTTTTCCCATTCGCTCTCAGCCTCTTTTTTTATACTTTCGAAATCTTTGTTATTAATCTCGTGTCTTAGATTTTTTTCCGCTCCTTCCAGACTCGTATGCGAGATTCCAACTTTGACAAAGATCTTTTCGTTGGCTTCGGTTTTATAATGGAGAGCGACTTTTATGTTATTGCCCGATGCTTTATTAGAATTGACAGTTTTTCCGTTCTTAAAAATTGAGTAAGATTCGATGGGCCTGGAGAGAACTGCAAAGAAAAAAATTGTATGGTCCTTAGCCCATCCTGTTGATCTTCTGTATCCCTTTACTATTGTATCATTAACAATAATTATTTTTGAATCGATTACTCTGTCCTGAATTCCGTGTTTCAGGTCAATGAGAATATGAGAACTATCGGATTTCGGGAAGATATATTTATGATATCCTGCTCTTTTTGTAACAGTTAGTTCCACTTTAATTTTATAATCATCGAGAAAGACTGAATAAAAACCAGGTTCAGCAATCTCAGATTCATGTCTGAAACGAGAGCGATAACCGGAATCCGGATTATTTTTTGAACCCGGTTCAATTTTCAATTTACCTGTTGTAGGCATAAATAAAATATCACCGTAGTCGCCACAGCCCGTGCCACTGAGGTGAGTATGACTGAATCCAATTAATGAATTATCTGAATAATGATAGCCTGAGCACCAATCCCATCCTTCAGTATCCGTATCAGGACTTAGCTGTACCATACCGAATGGTAAAGTGGCGCCTGGATATGTATGACCATGTCCGTCAGTTCCGACGAATGGATTCACAAATTGTGTAAGTTTACTTTGTGCGACAATGCAAACTGCACCTGTAAAAACTATGGCAAAGAAATATTTAATGATTTTCATATAAGTACCTAAAACTTATTTATAAATTCACCATTTTCAATGCTCCAGTCGTTTCCGAAATAACCGATATAACGAATTCCATTTTCATCCGAATCGAGAATATTGCTGTCAAAAACCACAATATCCGGAAAACTAAGATAAGGGTGATAATATTGAGCTAATTCTGCCAGTTTCATTCCTTTTATTCCGGTGCCTGCAACAACGGCTACGCTGGCTATATCACTGTCTCTTCTCGGTCTGATCATTAGACAAGATAAATCTTTGCCGGAGTAAATTTTGTCTCCTATTTTAATTTTTCCTTTTTCAACGTTGACAGGGGAATCTTTCAATAATTTATTCCAGGCCGAATTAGTGGCAGCATTACCGTAGAGTACAACATTTCTGTCTTTATAAACAAGTGGATCGAATTGATCATCTTCAATAACCTCGATTGCCGAATTTCCCTGATACCACAAATACTCTGCATCAAACCGAGCTTTCTCATAAGCCCATTTGTTTTCTTCTTTTGTTCCGTGGGTACCATATACAAATAAAACATTGTTATTCAATACTTCTCTTATGTTTCCAAGGCGCGTAGGATTTTTATTTCCAGCATCCGGTTTGGTGGCGATTTCCCATATTCCGCCATTTTTACGAAGATATAATTTATAGTCCGGAGTTACATGGATATTCTCAATTTTCTGTCCATCAATTTCTACGGAAAAAGGCAAACCTGAATTTAGTACCGAAACGTCAAGCATTAAATAACATATATTATCAGTTACTCCTTTAAAAACTCTTTTGCCGTATTCCAGCGTGAAATCTACTTTGCTTGGTTTTTGTTGTCTTTCCTGATTAATAATTTCTATCCAATAATATTTTGATGAAATAGCTGGGTTAGCCGTTGTAAATTCAACTTTTCTGATCATCTGTTTTTTTGGAATGGAATGGCGCGCAAAGAAATCGAACATTGGCATCCAGTCCACGCAATCTGCACCAATTTCGTCGGAATTATCCCACCAATGTCCGGCACCTTTTTCAATATGGAATTCGTAATCCTTATGAAACTTAGAAACCACCTCCAGCATCGATTCAGCTTGAGATATCGGCACATTGTCGTCTGCATCACCGTGAATAACATAGATCCCGTTTTTGCTGAGATTTTTGGCAAATTGATAAGTGTCGCTCTGTTTTGATGAGCGAACCAGCATTTCTTTTACGTCTGATGTATCGATTAGATTTCTAATTCGATACGACCAGATGCTAATCCATCCAGCGCTTGGTCCGATGGCTGCAAAACGGTCGGGATAATTAATACCGAGCTGCCAGGTACCGTGTCCTCCCATCGAATGTCCTGTCAAATAAACTCTCTCTTCGTCAATGTTAAATTTCTTCAGCGCAATTTCAAGTACTTCAAGAGCATCAATTCTGCCCCAGTTCTCCCAATTAAAACCGTATGGTCTTCTGTTTGTAGGAGCTACAATATATCCCCAATTTTTATGACCATAGGAACTAGCCTGGTTAATTGCTTCGACGCCGGCTCCGTGCAAGCTCAGAAAGAGAGCTGGTTTGTTTTTCAACTCAAGCGGCGGATTAACAGCATAATATTGTACGCTTCCATCTAGTTTACTGATAAATGTTTCTCTTCTCGTTTCAAATCTATCTACTACTTTCAGTTCAATTCGTTCTGAAATTAAAATTTTTTCTCCATGATTCGATTTTTCTACAAGGTCAATCGTCAGCTTAATAACGTCCCTTTTATCTACTGCAGGAAGTTCAATCTTAAAAGGTGCTTTATAAACTGAAAGCGGATTAATTACGGGAAGTTTCGAATATGCTGGTATACTTCCTACTATAGAACTACCTGCATAAGTTTTAATAAACAAGTTGTTCAATTTTCGGTTATCAGCATTTATTAATAAAATGGCACCGAAGGACGAGGTTGGTTGATCGATGATCAAATCGGGTACAGTAAGGTCTTCTTTACTGAAAAGAATTGGAGGAATATTTTGATGAATTTTTACTTTTAATGCCCCACTTCTATTGCATCGGAAAACAAGATAGTTAACACCTTTTTTAAATTCAACGGGAATTAATGAATAATCAAACCTGGGTTCCCACGCTTCATATATATCCTTTGTTCTGTAAGGATTACCGCTTCTCATAGTGCCATTCACAAAAACAAAAGAGTGACCCATTGCTTCAAGTAAAACGATTTTGTCTCTTTCAGAATTATATTTCATATAGACATAACCGTTTTGTAATTCAGGGGCATTGAACCAGCCGTTCTCATCGGCATCAATTTTACGCCATTGTCCGATAATTTTATCACCTTTTTTAATTTTCTCTCCTGCAGTGGGCTCTTTCCAGTTATCGGTAACAATTGAACCGACAATCGGATCGGGACTAATTACATTATCTCTATAGGGATAGTCCATCTGGATAGCTAATCCGTCTTTTATTAATATCGTATCAGAGGTCTGAGCATTTAAGTTTAACAATGTAAAAAATAGCACAAGAAATGAAATTAATACTCTGGTTTTCATATTAGCCTCGTTTATTCATTGTTGTTAACTGTGCCGTCATCGTTATAATCTCTGGTCATGGTTTTCAGACGGTTCATCATATCCTTAAAATCGACGGTTCCGCCAATTATGAACCAGATGATAATAACGAATGAAACTGCAAGATTTATTTCGACATACTTTCTCCAGAAAGCCAGCCAAACCGAATCAGGTACATCGTATAAAAGATTCCATATCGTACCTATAATAAAAACCATTACCCATGCAAATGTCCACACATACGAAATGATATAAATCAGTTTATCACCTTTCGTAAATTCTTTACCTATACCGAGCATACGAAACCCTTTTAGAGGGACCTCGTTGACAACGATGCTCTCGTCTTTAATTGCATATTGACCGCGGTGTAACATTTTATCCATATTAAATTCCTGTCTTTTTCCCAACAACGAAACAAGGATATAGCTGAGAGACGAAACTCCCATCGAAATTGCCCAGAAATATTGTCCATTTATTGGAAAATCAGGATAAATTTGTTGAAGTATTATACCGCTTACAGCGACAATCGAACCGATAGTGAGCGAGACCCAAGCCGCTGCAGTAGTACCATATTTCCAGTAAAGCCCTCCGATAATGACTGAACCCGAGCCGCCAACAAAAATTGCTGCTGTAATAGCAAAGTAGAGAAAAATATATTCGGTCATCGGGAAAAATAAACTAAAGAGAAAAATAAATACACAAACACCCAGTATCGAATAACGGAGAACCTTGAGGTGTTGTTCGTGAGAAAATTTCTTTTTCCTGAAAGGTAGAACAACATCCTGGATAAAGATGCTGCCCCATGAATGCATATATGAACTGTTTGTACCAACAGTCGCCATAATCATTACCGCAAGCAGTGCACCTCTCAAGTAGAAAGGTAATATTTCGGAAAAAACAAGAGGAACTCTTAACTGGTTTTGAACAGCTTTGTTATCGATTCCATTCAATGTTTTTTCGACTGCCATCGACACATTTGAAAAATCCACATGGTGCAAAATGGTAAAAGCCACAACCGGGACGAATATATAGAATAACCACCTTGGAATATCTCTGAAGTTTGCCAGCACTTCACCCATTTTAGCTTCATGGGCGCTTTTGGCAGAAGAATAATATCCCTGTCCTCCCTGCCATGACATTTTACCATAGATAATTCCAACAACATTAATTAGAAAATACCAGAAATTAAAATCCTGAACCTCACTCGCCTTAAAAGGATTAATCAAAGAAGCGTTTTTTGGAACAGTACTTACAGCCTGCATTATTTGCTCCCAGTTGACGAAGAAAAGACAAAAAACGAGGATAGCAATAAATGTTATGTTTAAGAAAATGCCCTGTATAAATTCGGTAACTATTATAGCCACCTGTCCACCTACAAAAACAAAATAGAGAGAGACTACCAACAAAAGAGCCATAGTTACTGGGAATGTGGAAAATTCAACTCCCAAGAATTGAAAACTCAATGGGAGTCGGCAAAAATAAATAATAAAGCGAGCACTGACAGCTGGAAAAATTCCAAAATTCAGTAGTCCCGATATGAACGCCAGTATACCTGCATAAATTCTAAAATTTCGGCTGTATCTCATTTCGAGGAATTGTGCTACAGTTAATGCCCTTGTCTGTCTGAATCTGTAGATAACCCATCCGCTAACGGTTACAATTAAGAGTACAACAGCCATTATAAACTCCCACCAGCGCAGCACAAAACCGGCTACATAATTCATTTCCCACTGACCAACAATGGTAATGGCTCCAATTGCAGCCATTCCTTGAGATACTGTTATCATATATCTGCCTGCAGAACGACCTGCCGACAAAAAATCGGCCACACTTTTTACATGTCTTTTACTTAGATAAACCCCGTAGAAAGAAAAGCTCATTACTACGGCTACTATTAACCATTCATAAAAAGTTAAATCCATAAAATCACCATATTTTTTAGATTTTAAGTGAAAGCAGAATTCTTTAATTTAAGTAACTTTATTTTTAGAACGTTTTTATTTTATGAAAATAAACGCCGTATTTAATAAAACTATTTTAACTATTTTTTTATAAATTGCCAAAATAATTTTAGTATTTTTTTGATTTTTTGCATATTATTGTCAAAGGTATATTTTTTATAAAAAAATACAATGGAGGCAGTTATGAAGCTTTCTGCCGTAATTATGATTGGGTTACTGTTATCTATAACTCCTAAATATTATGGACAAAACAGCGCATTACAATCGCTGATTCCTAAACCGGAGAAAGTTATTCCATTGAAAGGGATGTTTACCTTTGACAATAAAATAAGCGTCATATCAACTAATAATAAATTAACAGCTTATTTTACAAATAGAATATTTGAACTGACAGGTATTAGTCTACTCAACAATACAACTAAAAACAAAACAATAACCTTTGAATTGGGTAAATTACCATCTGAAAGCGACGAGGAAGCGTATAACATCGAGATTAACGAATCAACAATTCATATTTATGCTAATACAGACGAAGGAATTTTTAGAGGGATTCAAACAATATTCCAGCTTATCCCCCCCGAAGTAAAAATGAAACGGAACGGTCAGCCATTCAAATTAGCCGCTTGCAAAATCGAAGACAAACCACGATTTCAGTGGCGGGGTTTGAATCTCGACTGTAGCCGCCATTTTATGAGTAAAAATTTCATCAAAAGGTACATCGACATTCTCGCGTATTTCAAGTTCAATACTCTTCACTGGCATTTTACCGACGACCAGGGGTGGAGAATCGAAATCAAGAAATATCCCAAATTAACCGAAATTGGGGCATGGCGAAAAGAAGCCGACGATTCAATTTACGGGGGATACTATACTCAGGAGGATATAAAAGAAATTGTAGACTATGCACAAAGCAGATATATAAATGTGGTTCCAGAAATTGAAATGCCAGGTCATTGCCTCGCTTCACTGGCAGCTTATCCTGAAAATTCCTGTACAGGTGGACCCTTCCAGGTTACAAATATGTGGGGCGTTATGAAAGATGTTTATTGTGCCGGCAGAGATTCTACTTTTATCTTCCTGGAGAATATACTGGATGAAGTAATTCAACTATTCCCCGGGAAGTATATTCATATCGGCGGCGATGAAGTTCCGAAAGACAGATGGAAAAACTGCCCCCGCTGTCAGGCGAGAATCAAATCGGAAGGTTTAAAAGATGAGAAAGAATTGCAAAGTTATTTCGTAAAACGGATTGTCAAATATTTAGAATCGAAAGGCAAGGTGGCAATTGGCTGGGATGAAATACTTGAAGGAGGACTTGCCCCCGGAGTAATAGTTCAATCCTGGCAGGGACACGACGGTGCAATAGCAGCGGCGCATCAAAAACATGCAACTATTTGTTCTCCTACTTCGCATACATATCTAAACTATGACCCGGATAATCTTGATCTCAAAATAGCATATTCATTTGAACCAGTCCCCGAAGAACTTAACGCAGAAGAAGCAGCTTACGTGATAGGAAGCGAAGTCAATTTATGGACAGAACATTGCCCTCAGGAAAAAGTAGACACTCAACTTTTTCCCCGTATTCTTGCCCTTTCAGAAGTATTCTGGACAAACAGCCAGAAAAATTATGACGAATTCTACAAACGTCTTAAATTCAAATACGATGACCTTGCTGCACTGGGCATTAAATACGGAAGGGAGTCAAAACTGATTACATATAAAATTGACCACGACAGCGATAATAACCAGTATAGAGTCACCTTCGACATCCATCAAGAAGGCATCGATCTCCGTTATACAACGAACGGAATAATGCCTACGTACAGGGCAAATATTTATAAAGAACCAATATTAATTGGCAACACGACAAAGCTTGTGGCCGCAGCTTTCAGAGATACAGTTTTTTTGGATAAAAAGATTAACTTCGATTTCATTTTTCATAAGGCCGTTGGAAAAGATATAAGATTAATTAACAGTTACAGCCTGCATTACAGGGCTAATGGCGACAATTCTTTAGTCGATGGAATAAGAGGGACAAACGATTTTCACGATGGTATGTGGCAGGGGTACCACGGTGTTGATTTCGAGGCAATTATTGACTTAGGTTCTATAAAGGAAATTTCGAAAGTTGTACCTCGTTTCATATTAAATTCAAACTCGTGGGTATTCCTTCCACAAAAAGTTATTATTTCAATCTCAGACGACGGAACTGAATTTACAGACGAAAAAGTAATAACAAACACTACCCCACAACAAAATTCTGAAATAATCGTAAAAGAATTTCAGGTGGATTATAGTGCAGCCAGAGCCCGTTTTATAAAAGTATTCGCTGAAAGTATAAAAGTATGCCCCGAATGGCATCCAGGAGCGGGTCATAAAGCCTGGCTCTTTATAGATGAAATCGTAGTTGAATAAATCTAAAGAGGAATTTTATGTCAGAAAAGAAAAAGAAATCGTTGCACGCCGGTGCCGTAAATATTGACGAAGCACTGAAAGTTTATTACCCGGAAACAGATAAACGAGTTCTCAAAAAATTGAAAGAATGGCAGAGTTTGAAATTTGGCCTGTTAATGCACTGGGCTCCTTCAAGCCAATGGGGGATAGTTGAATCGTGGTCATTGTGTTCAGAAGACGAAGACTGGTGTAAACGTAATATCGAAGATTACTGTGAATACAAAAAACAGTACGAAAACCTTATTACTACTTTCAACCCACTTAAATTCAATCCTGATAAATGGGCTGATGCAGCACATTCTGCCGGTATGAAATATTTTATCTTTACAACAAAACATCACGATGGCTTCTGCATGTACGACAGCCATTATACCGATTATAAAATTACTGGAAGCCGTTGTCCTTTCAGAGAGAATCCAAAAGGAGATATTACAAAAGCACTTTTTGATTCTTTCAGAAAATATAATTTTATGATTGGCGTATATTTTTCAAAACCTGACTGGCACTCCGACTATTACTGGTGGAGACGTTTTGCCACTCCCGACAGAAATGTTAATTATGACATAAAAAAATATCCGGAAAGATGGAATCAATTCGTAGAATTTACTCATAATCAAATTATGGAACTGATGACTGATTATGGAAAAATTGACATCCTCTGGCTCGACGGCTGCTGGGTGCGAAACTATACGGAAGAAGAATTGGAGTCAGAACGTAAAAAGGCAAATTTCAATATTTATCGCATTCAGAACCAGGACATTAACATTCCACTTCTTGCAAGGAAGGCAAGGAAAAAGCAACCTGGATTAATAATTGTCGATCGGGCAGTGCCGGGTCCTTATCAAAATTACCTTACACCCGAAAACCAGATTCCCGAAAACACCCTACCTTATCCGTGGGAAACATGTATGCCGATGACACCTTCCTGGTCTTATCAACCAGGGCTAAAGTATAAATCTACGAGAGAATTAATTCATCTATTAATCGATATAGTTTCAAAAGGAGGTAATTTACTATTGAATATTGCACCTACTCCTGAGGGAGACTGGGAACCGGAAGCCTATCAGCGGTTGAGCGAAATTGGGAAATGGATGAATATACATGGCGAGGCAATTTATGATTCGGCACCTCTCTTTCCTTATAACCAGAATCAAATTTCTTTTACACGTCGTGGCAATACCTTTTATGTATTTTACAGAATTAAAGAAGGAGAAACTACCTTACCGAAAAAAATCAACTTAGTTATTCCAGAGATAAAAGCAGAACCGACCGTCACGACTCTGGAACACGACAGAATACTTGATTACAAACGCTTGGAACAAAAAATTACAATCATAATTCCAGAAGAACTTCGAAGTGTGGGAAAGGATCAATATACATTTACCATGAAATTAAGGACATGATATGAGAAGGATATTATTATTAATCTTTACTCTTCCTCTGGTTATTTTTTCACAGTACAAAAGCAATATCGTATTTATTAATCAAGACGATACGCCCGCAGAAATTATTTATAAAGCTGCTAATGTAGTTCCAACAAAACGTCAATACGAGTGGCAAAAACTGGAACTTACAGCTTTCATCCATTTTGGTATGAATACATTTATGAATCTTGAGTGGGGACGAAAAGATTTTGATTTATCAATATTCAACCCGGTATCTATTAATACCGATCATTGGGTAAAAACTTTAAAGGATGCTGGTTTTAAACTTATCATACTTACTGCCAAACATCACGACGGATTTTGTCTGTGGCCAAGTAAATATACCAATTACGATATCGAGAATACGCCTTATAAAAACGGGAAAGGAGATATTGTAAAAGAGCTATCGGAATCCTGCCGCAAAGAAGGCATCAAATTCGGAATATATCTTTCTCCATGGGACATACACGAAGAAACCTACGGTACCGATGATTATAATGAATATTTTAGAAATCAATTAAGAGAATTATTAACGAACTATGGGCAGATTTCCGAAGTATGGTTCGACGGCGCATGCGGAGAAGGACCAAATGGAAAGAAACAGATTTACGAATGGCATACATATTATGAGTTGATTAGACAGCTTCAGCCCGAGTGCATAATTGCAAATATGGGTCCGGATGTAAGATGGGTAGGCACCGAATCAGGTTATGGAAGAAAAACTGAATGGAGCGTTCTACCCGGCAATATTTTGAATCAGGATTCGATTGCTGCATCGTCCCAGCAGAAAATATTGGATAATGCATTTATTCCACGTGACCTTACAGAAGAAGACCTGGGTAGAAGAGAAAAAATTTTCAAAGCCCGATCACTTATCTGGTACCCCGCCGAAATTGATGTTTCTATCCGCCCCCGATGGTTCTATCATAAAGAAGACGATAATTTCGTTAAATCGCCCGAAAAGCTTTTTGACATCTATTTTAATTCTGTTGGACTTAACGGTGTGTTACTCTTAAATGTTCCGCCCAATAAAGAAGGTCTTTTTGCCGAAGAAGATATCATGAGTCTTAATGGTTTTAAATACCTGATAGAAAATACGTTCGGAAAAAATCTTGCAACCGGTAAGATTATTTATATCTCCTCCGAAAAAAAAGGTAACGAAGCAAATTTAATTCTGGATAACAACAATGAAACCTTCTGGACAACAAACGGTTCGGACTCTACCGCCGTTATTGTTATTTCTCTCGATACGGTAAGAACCTTTAATTGTGCCATGCTACAGGAAAATATTCTGGAAGGCCAGAGAATTGAAAAATTTTCACTTGAATACTGGGATGAAAATCATTGGAAAAAGTTTGCAGAAGGTACTACAGTCGGATATAAAAGACTATTTAAATTCAGTCCCGTTACTACTTCGAAAGTAAGAATCATTATTGAACGGAGTAGAACAAATCCCACATTATCTACTTTTGGTTTATATATTAGTCCGCCGTCAATCTCCTTTTCAACTGCCGGTACAACTTTCAAAGATTCGATAGAGGTTAGAATAAATTGCGACATCCCTGACTCAAAAATATATTATACGCTCGACGGTTCACAGCCCGATAGTTCTTCATCCTGTTACAATGGAAGAATTATTATCGACTCTACAACTACAATTACAGCAATGGCAATCTCTCGAAACGGTAAAAAAAGTTTACCTGTTCAAACTAAGTATTATAAAGGGAAATACGAAATTGTATCCCTTACAGAATATTCTTCTGAGTATTCTGGAGGAGGTAAATATGCGCTTGTAAATGGAGTCCACGGCAGTAGCTACTTTAAAGATGGCAATTGGCAGGGTTATCATGGTAAAGACCTTGAAGTTATAATCGATTTAGAAAAGAATCGAGATATAAATAAAATATCGATCGGGTTTCTCAAAGATATAAATGCATATATTTTTTTGCCGAAAGTAATTAATTTCTACGTTTCTGAAAACGTTGATAATTTCACACTGATAGGGAAGAAATTTCCCGAGGAGAGTGAAGAAAAAGAAAAATCCGAGGTTCAGAATATAAGCATTAATACTAATGGTATTAAATGCAGGTATATAAAAATCGAGGCAAAAAACATCGGAGTTTGTCCCGAATGGCACATAGGGAAAGGAAGCAAAGCCTGGTTGTTTGTAGACGAAATTACCGTGGAATAGATATTTTCTTCTTCTGCTTGACGACGTATAAACCGTAATAAAGTATTATTAAAAAACAAATAAAAGGGATGATATAAGAGAAGTTGATATTGGACGTCAGATCGGACATTAGACCCTGCAAAGCAGTTAAAACTGCACCTCCCAGAATTGCCATTATAAGTCCAGAACTTGCAATTTGAGTATCATTCTTCAAGCCTTCTACAGCCAATCCGAATATCGTCGGGAACATCAAAGACATACACGCAGAAATCGACACAAGGGCGATAACACCCATATACCCTCTGGAAACTATAGCTGTAAACGTAAGAACCGCTGCTATACCGGATAAGTATACGAGTAATTTTGCAGGTGAAACATATTTCATCAAACCCGTACAAATGAATCGAAATAATGCAAATAAAATTAATGATATAAGATAGAAAGTGGCTGCATTTTTTTCATTCAGTTCCAGCTGCCTCATCACGTAACGAATTGTAAAAGACCATACACCTATCTGAGCTCCCACGTAGAAAAATTGTGCTGTAACTCCTAATAGATAATTTTTATTTCTTAATAATCTTTTTACGGATTGTTTAACATTTCCATATTCGACTTCATCTTTTGTGAGAGGCATTTTTGTAAGTGCAATAACTATCCACAATAATAAAAGTATTATCGCAACACCTACATATGGTCCCATAACGGCGGACAATTCAGCCGACTGAATTCTTTTTAGTTGTTCAGGAGCCATTGATAACCGTTCTGCACTCGATGCGTGGTTTAACTGTGATAAAATAAAAAGCTGACTAATAATGACTCCGGCAATAGAACCTACGGGATTAAACGATTGTGCAAGATTCAATCTTCGTGTAGCAGTTGATGGTTCACCCATAACAATTACATAGGGATTGGCAGAAGTCTCCAGAATTGAGAGGCCTCCGGCTAATATATAGAGTGCGAGCAGGAAGTGATAATAGTTCATCGTTTTACTTGCAGGATAAAAGAGTAAAGCTCCGGCTATGAACAATCCCAATCCAAGTAATACACCAGCCTTATAAGTAAATTTTTTTATGAAAAGTGCAGCAGGCAATGCCAGACAAAAATACGAACCGTAGAATGCAATCTGAATCCACGAGGTCTGGAAGTCAGATAAGCTCATTATTCTCTTAAATGCTGCCAGCAAAGTGTCTGTCATATTGTTAGCAAGCCCCCACCACGCAAAGCAGCTGGTTATAAGAATAAAAGGAATTAAATGGTTACGCTGCACAAGAGAAGGACTGGTTGATTTATCAAATTTACCGTTCATAAAAGTTATCTATATAATGGGCCGAAATTTTTACAGGCGGCAAAATCGGCGCTTTCTTTATCCGATGTACCAAATGTATTCCACACAGAAGGTCGATAAATTCGATCATCTTCAACATTATGCATATAAACAGGAATCCTTAATATTGATGCAAGTGTAATCAATTTATCGCCAATATGACCGTATGAAACAGCGGCATGATTAGCACCCCAGTTTAGCATAACCGAATATACGTCTTTGAAAGCTCCTTTACCCGATAATTTTGGCACAAACCAAGTTGTTGGCCATGTAGGATTGGTTCTTTTCTGCAGAATAAGATCTATTTCAGGCTCGAGTTCAACTGTATAACCTTCTGCAATTTGAAGTGTCGGACCCAAACCCTTTATTAAATTGAGTCTGCACATTGTTACGGGCATGCCACCTTCTGTCAAAAAGTGAGACGAAAAGCCTCCGCCCCTGAAATACTCTCTTATTGCCGGACACCACGTTGTGGCGTCAAGGCAGTCCTTAACTTCCTGTTGAGTAATTTCCCAGAAAGGTTTAATAGCTGGTTTACCATTAAGACGCTGTTTGCCCGTGCCGTCGAGCGCAGCCGAACCCGAATTTATTAAATGTATTATTCCGCCTTCAGCTATTCCATTCAGCTTTTTACCCGTCACCCTTTTAACAGCTTCTGGACTCCAATATGTACGCACGTCCGAAAAAATTTGAGCCGTATCTGTTAGCAAATGTCCAAACAACATACTAATGCCATTAAGGCTATCATTCTCGGTTGCTACAATGTACGGTTTGCGAATTCCATTCCAGTCAAAAGACGAGTTTAATATCGCTTCGAGAAAATCTCCATTAGGCATAAAGTCAGTCCATTGCCTTTGACCCTGGAATCCTGCTACAATAGCATTGTGTCCAAGTGCTTCCTCTTCAAAACCCAGTTCGGCAAGTTTAGGATTGCCAACCATAAGATCCCTGAAAATCAGAGTCATTTTTATTACAGTTTCCCATTCACTCTTGCGCACTTCTTCTGGAACTGGAGGATTATTTGGATCGTCACCTTCCAGGCAATTACTCTCAACCCATTTTAAGGCTTTTTGAAATTCGTAATTATCAAATATGTTCCAGTTAATCCTGCGAATTAACTCAGACATATCGACGAATTCGGTTTTCATGCCGAGATAGTTATACATAAAATGCGTATCGACTATAGAACCAGCAATACCCATAGAAACCGATCCCACGGAGAGATAAGACTTACCCTGCATTTCCATAGCTGCCAGAGCTGCTTTTGTAAAGAGGAGTAATTTTTCTTTAACATCATCCGGTATCGTCGAATCATCGCTTTCCTGAACATCTTTTCCGTAAATTCCGAAGGTGGGGATACCCATTTGATTATAACCCGCAAGGGCAGCTGCAAGATAAACAGCCCCTGGCCTTTCAGTTCCATTGAAGCCCCAAATGGCTTTTGGAATAATTGGAGTAAGATCCATTACTTCAGTACCATAACACCAGCAGGGAGTAACAGAAATCGAAACACCTACGTTATTTGCCTTAAATTTTTCCATACACAACGCAGCTTCTGCCGCTCCTCCAATGCACGTATCGGCAATAATACACTCAACGGGCATACCGTCGGAATGGCGTAGATTATTCTCTATCAGTTCGGCAGTTCGCTTAGCCATTAACATAGTTTGATTTTCTAACGATTCCCTAACGCCCTTTCGTCTGCCGTCGATTACAGGTCTTATTCCAACTTTAACGTGCTTTGTGTTTAGTTGAAATACTGGATGATCATTGAAATTCATAATTACCCCCTTATATTTAATTTACTCCAATATCTTTCTACACCACATTGATTTCTCTCTTAATCAACTCGTCGATCCTCATTTCGACTACAAGAATTTTTTGGCTGACGTTCGAGGAATTCGGTTTTGTAAGCATGCCCCAAAGTTTCATTTTATGATAAGAATTAATTAACAAATTTCCTAATGATAGTGCATTATAAAAGCTAATGTTACAATTTAACCGTGAACTTACTTTATATATTCAACCGATTTTCTTAATTCCATTGAATACTGGTAGAACTCTTTTACGTTCATCTCTTTAAGGAAGAGCATGCCGTGAGCAGCGCGCGCTCTTGGTATTGGATTGTTCAGAAAATATTTTTTCCCCAGGCAGTTCCTTATAATCTGATATTGTTCAACATATATTTGTCTTGCCAGTTGAGAAAATGGACCGTCATATTCCCAGCTTGGGAAACTTGCATCTTTTTGAGAACCATAACAGTTCATAAAAACATTGTCGAGAATAGCCATAGAATTCAGACTAACTGGCACATAAATGTTGGCTTCTGCGGGATGAAATCGGTACCAAACATTTCTATAGCCCCATATTTTGAGTTTGGAAATATCTTCCTCTTTTTCGTACAGTTTAAGAGCCTCACTTACAGCTTGCAATACTTTGTAATGAGTATCTGGTCCACTTCCTTCGGGGTCAAAAGCTACAGTTATAATAGTCGGCTTGATCTGTCTAATTAAATTGAGTATGGGAATAACATCTCTCTGCAATTCGGGATTTTCAGTGAATATATTCCCCTGATAAAAACCGAGCCTGAGATGCGAAACATCCTTGGATCTGAAGCCGTAATAAGCCCAGGTTAATTCTTCTTCCCATTCTCTTAACATCCCTTTTAATTTTTGTACGTGAGGAATATCTTTTTTACCGGGGTATTGAGTGCCAAAATAATTAATCAACTCGTCCACTCTGTCGATGATATATCTTAAACTTGTTTCTTCATAAATCTCTATAATATTTCTGAGCATTCTTCTGGAAGTTGCCTCAATTCTTTTGGAAATATTATTTTCGGCAATCCCATCAAGATAAAGGCTTATATCGCTGTCTTTGGCTTCAGTATTGTCGGGTTCGAAGTATCCGGTTTTATATCTTTCGTCGAACAAACCAGCGGTTAAATACTCTTTAAGTTTAGTCATCAAATGAAGCATATAAGAATTAGTAACCGCAGTAAAACCACTGGTAAAAATTGCAAAATGGTGTTTGTTCAAATGAGTTCTTACAAGATGATTAATAAAGGCTAAGTAGCCCAGCATTATATCGTCGTGATGCGGTGCAGTATGAAGAATTGTTTGATTGAGTGGAGTATTCATGCCTTTATTAAAGCGTTCTACAATATCATTATAAATTAGCTCATTGATTTCTTTAACAGACTTTCCGGATTTATTTAGAACAAGATTTGCAAGTTTATCCCCTGCATAATCGCTTTTATTTAATAATAGTAATTCTTTGCCGGTATTAACAGAAAGATTTATCACAACTTTTTCAAGCGATTTTCTAGATAATTTTGATTCTTTTTCGATATCATCATAAATTCTTTCAGATAAAAGGGAAGCTGCACCATTAGTAAGATAAAAACGAGAGTCCTTGAGTTTTTGCAATACCGTAGCGGGATATTTATTTGAAGCGCTGTTTTCAATCGAATCTTTTACGATTTTTGCCTTAGCTTCTCCTGCGGCAATAATTATAGCCGTAGCATTTTTATTATATGTAATGGTATTAAGGCCAATTGTAATTACGAGTCTGTTCGAAGCAACTTCGATTCCCCCCAGATCGACAGAGGCTGCAGCTTGTGTTTGATAATTAGTGGTTGTTAGTCTTGTAGTAGAATAGTGGTCGCTACCCTGAACGTTAAATCCGATATGCCCATCGGGACCTATACCACCCAGGAAAAATCCGATTCCTCCCATTTCTCTTATTTTTTTCTCGTACTGAGTGCAAAACTCGTCTACAATTTCAATCGTTTCTTTTTGTAATCTTTCAATGCGACTGCCCGGCAATTTAGTGCGTAAACTCAAGTCAACTTTGTTATCGGGGAAAATGGCCGATAAAGGAAGATTTTCGGCAGTACCAATTTTATTAACATTTATTAAAAGCGCATTATTAGGGTCAATTCCGAATGATTTTATATAAAATTTTTTTATGTAATAATAAAAGCTATTCTGCTGCGTCGAATCAATTGGATAAAATTCGTCAATCTGGACGAACTTAATTTTTTTCATGTCGGGTTTATTATTAGGATCCAGTTCATATCTTTTTAACTTTTGTTTGATTTCCGGTTTATCCCAATTCTTCATTATATGAGTAAACCAGTAGATAAAATACTCGGGCGTTTTACCGGTTGGCAAAGAAACAACACCTTCGGGATTTGCCTGGAGCCACTCTACAAAACGGAATGCAGTTAATTCACCCAACTCGGGAATATTTCCCACCTGAATAATTGGTATTTTTTCAGTCGGTTTATATATAAATTTCTTGCCGGATTTTTTTAGAAAAAAATTTTCAACTTTAGAATTTGGTTCCATGATTCTCCTGTTTTTATTTCACTGTTTATCGAGCATATTTATTGCGAAAGCATAAGCGCCCAACGCTATAGCTTTACTTGTTCCTAATTGTGAAATACCAATTCCAATCTTTTTCGAAGAGTCATATTTAACTTTTTTGTTTGTTCCGTAAACATTTATCTCTTTAGTTTCATTGCGCAAAAAATTTGTTAATTCGTTATTATCAGTAAGATTATATATTTGTGCCATCAACCGTTTTACTTGAGCTCCGTCGGAAGTTTTTTTATAATAACTCCTCATTTCGTCAAGCAAGAAAGGCATAAAAAGTTGAAAAGCACCTGCCAGTCCTCCTCCAATTACTACCGGGCAATCCATAATAGTAACCACATTTGCAATGGCATCGCCCACTACTTGTGCCATTTTTTTATAAGCTTCGACTGCAGCATTTTTATTTCCCTCAAGTTTTCCGATGGCAATTTCATAAATTTCTTTTGGTGAAGGTGTATCCGAAAAGTTGATACCTGCAGCTTCGCTATAGAGTCTTTTTACTCCTCTTATACTTGCATGTTCTTCTGCAAATTCTTCTGGTGAAATTCGATTACGTAAAAGCCATATTTCCCCAGCCATCGAGTTATCTCCCCTGTAAAGTTCACCATTGATAAATAAGCCGCACCCAAATCCAGTACCCAGAGTAATTCCGATCAAGTTATTATATCTTTTTGGATTACCTGCCTCGCTGAGCAATTTATTTATGTACGGTAGAAATCCGGCAAGTCCTTCGCCATAAGCATAAAGATCTCCATCGTTATTAATAAAAACAGGCAAACCGAATTTAGACTCCAAGAATGGCCCTAAGGCAACGCCGCCTCGATATGCTGGCAAATTTCCAAGGTCTCCCAGAATGCCATTTGGATAATCTGCCGGTCCAGGAAAAGCTATGCTGATTGCCGAAGGTTTTTTATCAAGTTTTTTTAAAACATAATTAAACCCATCAACAATATTGCCCATTGATTTATCGAGATCGTCGCCGCATGCATCAAGGCGGTATTCATCGACCAATTGTTTCCCGGACTGAAAAGCGGAGAAAACAAAATTTGTACCGCCACCGTCCAGTGTCATTATAATTCTGTTGTCTTTTTCAAAAGTCATGATTTTCTCTTATTTATTCTTCTTATTATTTCACAACAAAATTTATTCTTGTGTTGAAAACGGATACAATCCCGATGTAAATTATGCATAACAACGGGACAATAAATCCAGTAAGCACCCCACTTAGATCGTTTACAACTCCCATTATTAACGATACAACCGCACCTCCAGCGATTGCAGTAACCATTAGCCCCGACAACTCATTAGATCTCTCGGGCATTCTTTCAATCGTTATCGAAAAAACCAATGGGAATATATTCGAGAAACCCAATCCAGCAAGGACAATGCCCGTAAAGGTAAATTGAGTAATACCAGTAAACATTAACATCAGACCAATAAACGAAATGGTTACAGTAAATTTGAGAAACTTGTGCGCTTCAATTTTTTTGAGTATAAGAGAACCTAAAAATCTGCCTACGATAATTGGTAGAAAAAACAAAGACCAGCTGATCCATAAACTAAATCCAGCTATTTCGAATTTTTCTTTTAACAAAATCGGAACGCCAGCGCTCATCGACACTTCAGCACCTACATAAAGAAATATCGCAAACACCATCATTAAGACATACGGATTTTTTAATAGTTCAAAACACGATTTAATTGATGCTGGTACTTCTTTATGTTCTTTTTCGTGAATGTCTGTTCTTGCTGTTATTAACAATGTAACTAAAATCAAAGAAGCAAAAAGAGGGAACAAAATTGTCCACTCCATATTAAAAGCATAAGCTACAAAAGGAGGGATTAAAAATCCCATCGAAGAACCAACAGCTTTCAATGATTGTGCGAGCGATAAGTTTCTCGAATAAGCCCCTTCAGGTGAAACGTCTCTCATTATCGGATTCCCAACCACCTGTAAAATTGTTGCCCCAGCACATAGAAGTAATATCGACGCCAATACAACAAAGAAATCAAACTTACCTACCGAAGACAAGCTTACTGGCATGCCGTACATACCGTTAAATACAGGCAGCAATAATCCAATTAATGCAACCGAAAGACCGAGTATGAGTACATACTTTCTTCCCTTTCTATCCTGGATTATTCCTACTGGAATCGATAAAATTCCAAACATGATAAAACCAGTAAACGGTATTAATTGAGCCATTGTATAAGAAAGGCTAAAACTGTCCTTAGCCAAACCAACAAGGGGACCTACAACATCGCCAAATCCCATACATAAGAATGCCAGAAAAACTGGTAGCGCTCTTGATTTCATAGCAATATCCACATTATTGATATATTCGATTTGTAAAAATAATCAGCCAGCCGTCAATGCTTTGCGGCTGGCTTTATTGTTGCATTTGGAGGAGGCTACTTCATCAAAACAATTTTTCTGAATGCACGGAACGACTCGGATTCCAAACCGATGAAATAGACACCGCTTGCTACCTGTCTGCCAAAATCATCTCTTCCATTCCAGGTGGCCGAATATGTTCCCGGTGACATCTTCTGGTCGATGAGTGTCCTAATTTTTTGTCCGAGAATATTATATACATTTAATGTTACATTTGAAGATTTAGTAAGACTGAAATTGATCTTTGTCGTCGGATTAAATGGATTCGGATATGCTTCTGAAAGTGTAAATTCATTTGGTATTTCTGGACTAATTTCATCTACTCCTGTAAGCCATAGATTTTTTTGTTCAGGGAACCAGTTTAGGTCACCGATTGCAAAGCCGTCTGTACCAGCATGTTGTAGTATTGAATTCGAATAAGCAAGATTTTCTGGCAATGGCCACTTGGGTGGGAAATTCAATTCATAATGCCAGGGATTGTCAAGTTTTCTCGAAGCAATTCTACGAACATAAGCAACTAAACTGTCAATATGATTTACAACTCCCTGATCTGTAAAAACGGGGTCAGCTTCTAAATTATTCTGAACAGAAATATACGGTGAATAATCCCACGAAGCTGGATTTGTCAGAGAATCCAAACACCATTGGCTCAGATCGTTAATCCATCTTGCCATTGTAAGTTTTCTTACCAGATATTGTTTTGAATCATCTAACATAACGACGCTATCGGCAATTGTAACTGTATCGTTCCAGTCATTATAGAATTTAACTAATTTTTGCGGATTGAAGTAAGCATTGTTTTGAGCAACATGAACACGTTTGCTGGGATCGAACAAGTCAATGTAAATACCTCTTGCGGAATCGACGTATGCTTCCGGTCCAGTCATTTCGTGACCGTTATAAACACCTTTTTTTCTTATTCTATAAATACTTGAAGATACAGTATCTGGATAATTAAAGAACCAACCCTGTATTACTTGTTCAGGATCGCCACCCCAAGCATGCGCAGCATAGAAAAGATTATTCTTCATGTATAAGTTTGAAGCCTGTCTTATTAAGAACGGATTAACTACAGAATAAACAACAGTATTATGTTCGAATACTGAATACGGATCGTATCCGCGTATTGAAAAGATGTATGAATTGCAAGCGAAGAAAGTATTGTTAATAAAGATTGTGCTGTCTGGATGATCAAGCCCGCCTGACAAGAAAGGTTGGCCACCGAAATAGGAAGTCGAATGAATAAAGTTTCTGAAATGACAATCCTGAACATCGAGTTTAACGAATTTTGCACCGTCAACACGTATGCCGGCTTCTGTAAAGGCGTCGAATACAACGCGACGAAGTTTAAGCCAGATGCTATCTGCGCCGATATGAATTGCACGGCTCCATCCTAAAGTCTTGCCATCTGACCTCATCGAAAGAAGATATAAGTCGTTTAATTCTACTTTTATCCCCTTCTTAATAAACTTGAAAAACCACTCCTCAGAAGTACCGTCGGCACGGATTGCAGGTGCCAGTACTGGTGGTCTTTTTGTAACATCCCCCTTCGCAATAAACTTACATGACCTGTTAATTTCGAAAGCTTTTTCGATATAATAGATAGCGCCTCTGTCGAGCACGTAGACACGATACTCAGAAACTGCAGTGTCAGCATTGATTATGTTACTGATCTGCAGAGACTGGGAACCAGGAATATAAACAGTATCGGTAGTTGATTGTGCCACAACTTCAACCTGGAATGCCAAGAGAGAAAGGACTCCGATGGCAATCAAGAAAGCGTACAGCTTTTTCATATCATTCCTCCTATTATGTGTTTTAATTTAAGCCACTTAATGGGCATAATTTCTAAAATCTTAAACGCATTCCTAAATCAGCCATCATACCGTATCTTTGCTGATTTGTTACGTACTTTGTTTTTTGATTTATATCGATGTCATCTTCACCCGTCAAATTGTTTATATTCAGATAAATTTGTATTCCGTACCAGGGCAATTCTTGTTTAAATGACAAATCGAACCTAACATATTTGTCAGAGTGAACTCGGTTTTGATACCAGAAGTCGGGCCGCTTGAAAATGTTATCCTGATAAAGCATTGATACTCTGAAGGAAAAGCCTTTGTAATCATAACCAAGAGCAACATTAATGATGTCATTCGGCTGATAGAGCAAACGGTCAGAATAGGAGGTATCAACACTTACAGTGTGCTGGATGTAATTTTCATCGAGAATCGTTATTAAGTAAGTTTTCGGATAATCGGCTTCGGAGAAAATATGTGTGTAATTAATATTAAACACAAGACCGGTTAACGGTTCGGGTAAATACCAGAAGTGTGCCTGCCATTCTCCTTCAATGCCTACCAGATCAATTGGGATCGGATTGTTTATATATGTGTAAAGCGCAAAGCTCTCGGTTCTATTCTTAAGTTTTTCTTGCAACTCGGGGTAAGCACTGAAATCTTGCGGATAGGTTTTTGTAGGGAATACGAGATCTTTAATTTGTTTCTTAAATCCTCCAATTGAGAATAAACCTATTTCGTTGGCATAGATCGACATAATAGCATCGAAGTTTTCAGACCGTGCAGGTTTTAATCTATAGTTGTTATAAAGGATATAATTCGTACCGATATAGTATCTGGGAATTATAGAATTATAATCAGGATAGTTCAAAGTGTTTGTATAAGCGAAATGAAATTGTAGCCAATCCGTCGGTTTGTACCTTAAATGAACCATGGGCAGCCAATAACCGTGCGATTGAGTTTCTTCGGCTTCGGTATATTGAATATCGCCTGGAATTTGTTCGCCTCGAATACCCCGATAAGTTGTAGTTAAATTCTGATATCGCACGCCAGGGATAAACGAGATTTTCTGACCGAAATTTATTGAAGTCATAAAGTAAGCAGCGCTTTTGACTTCATGTCCGGAATAATCATAAAGTATCGAAGATAATTTATGAGGTTTATACCCGCCTCCGTTTCCAGCACCAGGATTTTTCTTTGCAACTTCGAT
Source organism: Melioribacter sulfuriphilus (assembly GCF_052656625.1). Classification (NCBI taxonomy): domain Bacteria; kingdom Pseudomonadati; phylum Ignavibacteriota; class Ignavibacteria; order Ignavibacteriales; family Melioribacteraceae; genus Melioribacter; species Melioribacter sulfuriphilus. Next base: position 350,885 of record NZ_JBQXXK010000004.1, read on the forward strand.
TACCTGCATCATCAGGTCAACATTCAAAGGTGGCCCCAGCTGGTAATCTCCGCTCAGGAATTCTCCGTAACTGTAAGACGAGTCGATAAAATCGGCGAAAGTAATACTTGTACCAAATTGAGGAAAGGCGTTCATTACTGCTGCGGCAACCTGTCCTCCATCATCATAAAATACTGAGCCACTGCTCTGGTTATAGTCATACGATCTTTTTCGATACTGATAGGCACCACCGAATTTAATTTTTGCATTGACTAATTTACTGATCGTTATATCTCTAATTATATCGAGTGTACCGTTATATGTTCTATCCTTAGAAATATTATCGATATTGTAAATATCAAAAAAGACAGCATCTTCGGGGTCGTAAATAATATTTGAAGCAATAACCTGGGGACGTTGATATCTCAAGAGAGTAAATTTATTTTCGAAGCCTGCCCCATTCTGCCAGAAGTTAAAACTTACGTCGTTGGGGTAAGTGGTTTTTGAATAAGAATGCGAAAGGCGAAGTTCAATACCAAATCCTGCTAAAGAGTGAGATATGCTTAAAAGATTACTTAGAATGTCGAGATTATTTTCAGAATTAGTAGCGGAATAAAAAAGGTCGTCGTCCAATAAGTGGTATGATTCCTTTCTTGAGATAGTTTTCGTATTACTTCTGCTAAAGAAATTCATAAAACCGATGCTGCCATTGCTGTACTTATAATCGAGTACAACTGTGGCGCCGTATCGTTTACGATCTCTGAGAACATCGGTTAGAGTCATAGAGCGAAATTCTGGTTCGCCTTCATCTGTAATATTCAGTTTTCCAGCAAAGTTATAATCGGCAGAAAGTTCGTTTGCGCTGAGATTTCTATCTTCAGCAGAGCCCTGTGCGAAAATACCGAAACTATTATTCCAAAATCTTTGCTCATAGGATGCGACAAATTTATAGTCGTCGTTAGTATTCTTCAGGCTGTTGTGAGAGCCTTGTGTAAATAATTCGAAGGAAGGTTTACCTGTCGTAGTTTTAATAGCTTTTCGCATAGAGAAATTAATGACTCCACCAAGTAGAGTAGCATCCATATCCGGAGTAATTGCTTTGACCACCTCAATACCCCCGAGCATATTTGATGAAATCATACTCAGGTCAGTTGCCCGGTCGCCGCTGAGGGAGAGTTCATCACCAGCTTTAAATTCCGAGCGATGTTCGTTTGGATCGTTCGAAGTAACATTGGCAGGCAGCTCGACACCGTCGACAGTTACTCTATTATATTGAGGAGAAAGACCTCGAACAACAACACGCGAACCTTCGCCACCCGTTCTTATTAGAGATACGCCAGGTAAACGTGCTACGGACTCTGCTGCATTTGCATCGGGTAGTTCTCGTATTTTTGCAAAAGAAACTACATTCTTAATAGTTATGGAGGTCAATTGTTCGTTGATCGCTTTTGCCTGCCCTTCTGCCTGTGCAGTTATAACAATAGTGTCGCCATAGACCGACTCTGCTGAAAGATGGAAATTATATTCAGTAGTCTTTCCTTCTTTAACTTCAATCGATACTTCTTCCGGTTTATATCCAATAAAAGTAGCCTTGAGGATATATTTACCGGGTGGAACAGCATTAATTTGATAGATTCCGTCAAAGTCGGTAGCACTGCCAAAACTTGTTCCTAAAAGAATGACGTTGCAAAAGGGGAGCGGTTCGTTGGTTTGTGCATCCTGAACTTTGCCTTTTACTCTACCACCCGCTGCGTAAGCAAAACCTGAGAAGGCAAGTAATAATAAGATTACAAATCTCCCGCTAAGATAAGTTTTAATCTTCATATTTACCTCTTAATAATTATCAACTGTGCCTTATATTGTCTCTTTGTTTTTTCGTAATAAAAATAAACTTATTAAAAATAAGAAGCAATAAAAATAATAAACACAATATTTTTTTATGTACAGGGTAATAATTGGGCTAATTAATTTTACTTATGAATAAACTTTAACGTTTTTTATTATTTTAAATTAACTTTAATTTCTTTGATATACTTATTATCGCCCGAAGATAAACCCGCTATTAATTCATATTTCCCCGGCATAACTTGAAAACCAAGACCATCAACCCAACGGACTAAATTTTCCTTACTCAGATTAAATTCCACTTTGCCTTTCTTACCAGACTCCAATCTAATTTTTTTAAAACCAATTAATGTCTTTAGAGCACGATTATCGTTTTTCGCTTTGGTGTATAATTGTACTGTCTCTTCACCTTCATATTTGCCGTTGTTTTTCAACCAGGCTACAACCTTAATACTGTCCCTCTCAGAAATATAATCAGCTGATAATTCTACTTTTGAAATAACAATTTCAGAATAAGTCAATCCCCAACCGAAAGGATAAAGAACTTCCCCTTTGAAATAACGATAAGTCCTACCAAGCATTGAGTAATCTTCAAAAGGAGGCAGGTCATTTTCAGACTTATAAATTGTAACCGGTAGCTTACCAGAAGGATTATACTTTCCCCATAGTATGTCTGCTATAGCCTGTCCTCCCGCTTGACCGGGATACCAGGCTTCTAATATTGCAGGAATATTTTTACTTTCCCACTCGACCGAAATAGGACCACCGTTAAGCAAAACCAGTATTACCGGTTTCCCAGTAGAATGAACTTTTTTAATTAAGTTCAACTGATTATTTGGCAAAGATAATTTTAGTCGGTCGCCACCTTTGAAACCGTCCACATCGATTTTTAATGCCTCTCCTTCCATCCTTGGTGACAGGCCCATAAACATTAGAACTACATCTGATTTCAAAGCAGCCTTAATTGCTTTATCTTCAAGGTCATCATATGGAATCGACCAAAGCAATTGTATAAAGCCGTATCTTTCTCTTCTTACGAATTCTAATCTAATTTTATACGGTCTTCCTTTTTTAAAATTATAACTTCCATAAGTAATTTCGGGGTCAAACTCTCCTCTGAAACTCGCAATCAAAGAATCTTCTATAAAAATCTTAAAGTCATTATAACCATATCCAGCTATTTGATAGTTGCCAGTAATCGGTGGTATAACGTATCCTGTCCATCTAACACTGAAACTATCAGGATTAATATCATCAGCGGGAGAAGTATCCAGCCAGCGAAAATCAATTATTTTATCGTTTCTTATTAATGTCGGATCCCCTCTCAGTTCGGCGTTATTAAAATATTCTCCATTTAGACCTACTGTAGTTAAGTTGCTGTCGCTAAATAGGAAAGATGATTCAATCACTTCAAATGATGGGACTCCAGGGGCAAAGTCACATCCTTTTTCATAGAAAACTTTACCATTTCTTAAAACACTCTTAATTGCTTGTAGAGGAGTCACAAATTCTGAAGGGAAGCCGTGATAATTGCCAAGCAACGACTCCAGATTATTGGCATTAGGACCTATGACAGCAACTTTTTTAATATTTGAATCCAGAGGTAGCAGGTTATTCTCGTTTTTGAGCAACACGATCGACTTACGAGCAGCCTCCAGAGCTAGTTCTCTACTGTAACTATTTTCAATGTAAGATTCGTCGATCTTGGAATAAGGTACTAATTCGGGTGGATCGAACATGCCCAACTTAAAACGAGCAAGGAGTACCCGACTTAATGCTGAATCAATCTCCTTATCGGTTATAAATCCTTCCTCGTAAGCTTTCTTTAAGGAGAGGAACGTATTTCCACACTCCAGATCAGTTCCTGCAACTACAGACAAAGCCGCAGCTTTTTCAGGCGAATCAACTATTTTATGCGAGTTAAAGATATCATATACTGCCCAGCAATCTGAAACAACGATCCCTTTAAAGCCCCATTTCTTCCTCAAAATATCAATCAGCAGTGTATCGTTACCACAACATGCTTTTCCTCTGAGGCGGTTGTAAGCACACATTACAGAATAAGCTTTACCAACAGTAATTGCTTTTTTAAAGTGAGGTAGATATGTTTCATTTAAGTCGTAGTCGTCTACAAGTGCATTAAAATGATGTCTTTCTGGCTCCGGTCCGCTATGAACGGCGAGATGTTTCGGTGTAGCAATTGTCTTAAGGTATTTTTCGTCCTGGCCTTGTAATCCTCTAATAAAACTTACAGCCAGTTCACCCGTAAGGTATGGATCTTCGCCATAGGTTTCCATACCTCGTCCCCAGCGTGGGTCTCGAAAAATATTAATATTTGGAGCCCACAAAGATAAGCCCTGATAAATACCTCTTTGATTCTTTTTTAATGCCATGTTATACTTTGCACGAGCTTCGGTGGAAATAACATCAGCTATCCGATAAATAAGATCTCTATCCCATGTTGCAGCCATGCCTATTGGCATTGGAAAAACAGTAGCTCTTCCGTTCCTTGCCACTCCGTGCAATGCTTCGTTCCACCAATTATATTGAGGAATTCCGAGACGTTCGACTGCACTCGATTGATGTACCATCAACGAAATTTTTTCATCCAGTGTCAATCGCTTCAAAAGGTCATCCACTCTCTCTTCGAAAGGAAGACTTACGTCCAAATAATCGGATAGATCCTGAGCAAATAAATTTACTGAAATTAAAACCAGTACGAATAAATACTTTCTCATATATCAATAAGTCTTTTTTAACAATTCAGGATATTCGTTGTTAATCTTTAATATTAATTCTCCAAAGAGTGAATTAGCCCAGGCAAACCAGGATCTGGTATAGTCATAAGGGTTATCCTTGTTGAAGGACTCATGCATAAACCATGTTTCGGCGTGTGTTGCCTTTAGCAATTTTAGGCAATGAATAATTTCATCTTCATTATTGCTTGTAAGTGCTCTCATTATAATGGAAAGATGCCAAATTCTATTAAGCAGTGTGTGGGGACTTCCTACACCATCGCCTGCCTTTCCTACGAAGTAGTATGGATTATTTTCACTGAAGATAAATTTTCGGGTATTCAGATATATTTCGTCATTATAAGAAACGATACCAAGGTATGGCAAAGAAAGTAAGCTTGGTATATTGGCGTCGTCGATGAACAAACAATTGCCGAATCCGTCAATTTCGTAAGCAAATATTTTCCCGTAGTTGAGGTGCTCCTTGACGGCAAATTTATAAACAGCTACTTCAATTTCATCAGCTAATTCAGTCGCTTCACTTGCTGCTTCAGAATCTCCATAGATTTCTCTATAAATTTCAGCAAGCTGTCGCAACGATTTTATTGCAAACAAATTCGAAGGGACAAGAAAAGGAAATATAGTGGCATCGTCGGAGGGTCTAAATATCGAGACAATCATCCCGTTTGGTTTTATTGGATTTCCGTACCCGTCTCCTGGTACGGTATCTGTACTCCAGGAAGTAATTCTTCCAAATTTATAAGGACCTTTATCATGTTTGCGTTGTTGCTCTTTGAAGGTTCTAACAATTAATTCGAATGATTTTTTCCAATCATTTGAAAAATACTTTTTATTGTTGGTTGTTTTATAAAAGCCGTATGCAAGCCGAATAACATAGCAGAGTGAATCTAATTCCCATTTACGCTCATATACTTCGGATTTCATTTCTGTCAGGTCGCCGCTCCAAACGCTTTCTTTTGCGGCATCATTAAAAGCATTTGCATAGGGATCTATTTGAACAAACTTTAACTGCCTGTTCAAAAGTCCGAGAATTAATTGTTCCAATCTCGAATCTTGTTTAACAAGAGGTAAATAATGCCATACCTGCGCAGTAGAATCTCGTAACCACATAGCATTTATATCGCCGGTTATAATAAAAGTATCCGGGACATTGTCTTTAATCTCAAATTTAACTGTGGTATCCAGAGTATTAGGAAAACAGTTGGCAAACAAATCGGCAATCTCTTTATCAGCAATTTTACTGCGCATGTTTTCAATTAATTCATCCACTGCAGCACTGTGAAAACATCTGTTATTATAGGTCGGGCGTCGTATCATTTTTTTGTAATAATTTTAATTAATCCATCCTGAGTAATTCGCAGAAAAGAATTAGCGTTAAGTTTAACTGAGACTTCGTATAAATTTGTCGTAGCTTCGAGAGTCACACCATAACGATTTATATCAGCTATCTGGAGAAGCGAGAGATCATCACAATACCTTTTGTTTTTTTCATAAAATTCCCTCTGTGCATAATAGATCTGTCGTAATAACCATTTAATTTTCTCGATTTCATCAAATGAGAATTCGATATTTTTAGTATTTGCGGTGCTAGTTGAGAATTGAATAAAACCCCACATTTCCGGATAATGCATATTAATTACGCCCTGCGGACTCCAGACCCAGTTGTCTTCGGGATAAGATTTACCTGTTTCAGGATTAATTGTCTTTTCATACTTATTATCATTTATGGTTGTTTTCCATTCTACTCTTGAAAAATTAATTCTCCATTGATCTTTATCGCGCGGAGGCAATTCTAATTCCGTAATTTCACTGAAAGCGCTCCACGGAAATGCAACTTCAACTGTCCAGCAACTGTCAATATCACCCGGTTTATTAAGTGTTCCAAATATTTTAACTCCTGTTTTGAGTCCCTTAATATCGTAATTGTGCAGTGCAACTTTTTCACCATCTCTGTATGGTTCGATAAGAAGTAGATCCCAAACTGTATTTAAAGCATTCATTTCAAATTCCAGATAACGATGGCTATCGCCATCAGGGTCTATAAAGATTTCAAAGTCGTTATCATAAAATATAATGTCGTCGCGGTTTTTTAATGTCGCCCAAATATCAGGTTCCTCCAGTTCAGCGGCAATATAAAAATATTTATCGTCCCACAGCATCTTAACACGGGTTTTGAATCTAGGATGAGGGCGTATAGTACCTTCGATATCAATAAAATCTTCAGTCCAGAGAGCTGAAGCCCAGCATTTTTCGTCAAGCGAACCGTCAACTGTAATTTTTTCATCAGTACGATAGACGATATAATGTCGAGGATTAAATTCTATAATTGGGCGGGGAAGTGATTGACTAAACAAGAATGAGTTAAAAATTACGACAGGAATAAGACACATATTCAGATTAAATCTTAGCGGCATCAATAAGCTCCTCAATAGTTGTAAATGCAAGTGCAACAACAGTATCGGCCGCGCCGTAATAGATTAATACTTTGCTGTCCGGTAAAGCATACCCGTCTTTATCTTTTTCAACTATCACACCTGAGGGGAAACAAACATTCTGGACCTGACCAACCATTTCATACATTTCTCTCGGTTCAAGTATATTCAAGCTGCCACGTGCAATAACTTTTGCTGGATTATTCAGGTCGTGCAAAGAAACACCAGCTTGATAAATATTTGAACTCGAAAAATGAGTAGCTACGCCGTGATAAACATGAATCCAGCCTTCTTTGGTTTTAATTGGTGGAGGTCCCGATCCGATATTTTCGTCCCAATAGTGAAATCTACCTGACATAACAGGTTCTACGTATTTCCAATTAATCAGGTCGTCGGATTCAGATAAATAAATTGTGTTTCCCGTTGTTGGCCCACCTTTCAGTTTTACACTGTTTGGGCGCTCAAAACGTAAAAACTTTCCGTTAATTTTTTCAGGGAAAAGGACTCCATTCCTGGAATCGTCTTGCGAAACAATGCCTAAAAATTCATAATTATCGAAGTCTTCAGTTCTTGCCAAACCGAGACGGCAACCAGCGTCCATATCCATTGCAAACATCAAATAATAATGTGTGCCAATTTTAGTAATTCGAGTATCGTAGATGTGGTAGATTTTATCCTTAACCTTCTCGATGCCCTCGAACTTAATGATGGAACGATCGACTTCAAAATTAATTCCATCATCGCTAAGGGCTTTCATAAGAAAAGTTTCTCTGCCCCTGGTTTGAACTCTAAGAATGAGTAAATACTTATCATTAAATTTAATCGCACCGGGATTAAAAACTGAAGATACATCATATAGTTGACGGTTGACTGCAGGAATATCTTTTCTTGTAATAATAGGATTTCGTTCGTATCGAACAAGCATAAGTGTCTCTATTTATTTATGGTTTCTATAGTTTTTCCCATTAAAACTTTTACTCGACAAATTTTATTTTTAGTCAAAGGCAATTTATTTCCTACAATTTCTTTACCGTCAAGCATAATATAAGAAATACCCGATTGAACGCCGTCAGGATTTTCCACCTCGATAATATATTTAGTTCCTCTGAAGATCCTTTCAACGCGGATAAAATCCCACGAAGCAGGGATTACAGGGTCGACAATTAAGCCATCGTAATCAGGACGTATTCCAGCGATATAATCATAAAAGATTCGGTACATCCACGCTGCCGTTCCGGTTTGCCAGGAATGGCTCGCTTTTCCGGGAGAAGAATGTTCGTCACTCGTAATATATTGAGAATAGACATACGGTTCGGCCTGATAAATATCCGAGTCAATGCGGTTCGGCAATAGTTTACTGAAATAATCATAGGCTCTATTGCCGTTTCTCATTATACATTCAGCTTGTATTAACCAGGTGACGGGATGACAGAAAACAGCGCCGTTTTCTTTTTTACCAGCAACACATCTGGTAATCAAACCAATATTAGGATTAATTGATTTAAAGGCTGGAGCACAAATTTTTGGACCGTACTCGCTATCGAGATATTTTTTAACGCTTTCGAGTGATCGTTTTACTTTCGATTTGTCGTTTAAATTGGAAATAGCAGCCCAGCTTTGAGTATTTATAAATATTTTCCCTTCTTTTGATTTATTTGAACCGATGACCATACCTCCATTTCCGAAAGCTCTAATAAACCATTCTCCATCCCAGCAAAACTGCTCAATATTTTTTCTTATCTCATCACGTAGTTTTACAATATCCGTTATATCATCTACATTAAGGAATTGGAAAAGTTCAATAAGTTTATTGAGCATTGCGACATAGAACATAGCACCCCAGACACTTTCTCCACCATCGTCACCACCAATGTAATCGAGTGTATCGTTCCAATCTCCTCTTCCGAAGATAGGTAAACTGTGACGTCCCAGATTATTTTTCATGAAATTAACGACGACCAGTAAATGATCCTCAACTGTACCTTCCTTTTTATCTACGAAAGAAACATTTTCTCGTAAAATTGAAAAGTCGCCCGTCTCCTTTATATATTCTGTTACAGCAAGAATGTACCAGCCGGGATCATCGCAATGACGGGTCAATTCTCCTTTCCCATCGTCATAAAAATGATGATATACCCTTCCGTCAGAAAACATTTGCCTGGATAAGAGCAAGATACGCTCTTTAGCCTTTTCAGGGTGCGCAATTGTAACTGCTATTACGTCCTGCGAGGTGTCCCTGAAACCATACCCTCTGCTAATTCCCCAATAATAATAACTTGCCACTCTTCCAATATCAAAAGCAACTTTAGCCTGATACGGCACCCAATAATTCATAAAGATATTTACGTTTTTATCGGGAGTTTCAACCTGAGTATGCTGCAGAAATTTTAACCAGTAATTTTGAATTTCTTTGAAAGAATTTTCGATGTAATTTTTTTGTATAATTTTCGGAATTTCTTTTTTCCGTTCTTCAAAAGTTTCTTTAGGAAGTACACCCAACGAAAAGACTACGTTCTCTTGGCTGTTTGCATCAAGTTCTACTTTTACATTAATAGCACCCACAACATTTCCATAGTCCGTATTTAGGTTTGAAAATTTATCGTCCATTATTGCCTGTGGATTCGATTCATTATTATAAAAGCCGAGAAATCTTTCACGAAGTGTCTCATATTTTTCAATCGGGAAATTTGACGTAAAAAATGCCCATTGATTCCATTCTTTATTTTCTTGTTGTTGAGTACCATTAGTCTCTGTAACCCAGTAGGTCTTTGTAGCAAAAAGGGAATTTAAATTTTTATCAAAATATGCCCTATTAAAATGCTGGTCGTCGCACTGATTGATAAGGTCAATAAGCCCATGCCCCAGAGCAAACTCGACATAGCCCGTTAAGGATAAACGACGTTTTTTCCCCGACTTATTAGTAAGAACGATATTCCAGATTTCATGATTATTATTCAAGGGAACAAAATAAGTAACACGTGCATGGATACCTTCCACAAACGATTCGATAGTAGTATATCCCAGACCATGAATAACTTTGTAGTTCTCTGGATTTTCACCTGCGGGCTGCCAGCTTAGCGTCCAGACTTTTCCGGTTTCTACGTCTTTTACATAAATATATTTTCCGGGGCGGTCCGATGGTACGTCATTAATTCGATATCTTGTTATTCTCCCATGCAATGGACTTTTAATGTAACTGATACCGCCCGCATTATTAGAAATAGTGGAAAAATATTCGCCATTATAAATATAATTTATCCACGGCGTGGGTGTTTTAACATTGGTAATTATATACTCCTTACCGTCTTCAGAAAAATTACCATAATTCATTCCCGAACTCCAAATAAGAAAATTAAAATTAAGTATATTTTTTTGCAAAAATAACTAACTGTAAAATTAGACTTTAGTTCACAAAATAGCAAGTATTAATTTACTTTTTAGTTAATTATTTAGCATAAGCGTCATTAAACTAAGGAGAGTTATTTTTATAATAAAAAATATTATATTCTTTAACAGCTTATTTCAAAAAAACTATCTTCCTTACGATACCATTTTGTTGACGAGAAGTGGTGAATTTGTAAAAATAAACTCCGCTTGCTAATTTAACCTTCAGGTCACGAGTATCAAAATGATATCTGTGCCAACCTTCAGACTTGTATTCGTCGATGAGATGAGACACCTCTTTGCCCGCCAAATCATATAATTTTAAGGAAATATAACTTCCACTGTCTAAATAATAATCGATAATAGTACTGCTGTTGAAAGGATTTGGGTAATTCTGACTGATCTGAATTTCAGCAGGAATTCTATTTTTGCCGACGGAAACTGGCGAGCCTGTAAATTTGTAAATTCTACCGTTCGTATAATTTGCAAAATAGAGTTCATTCTTTTCATCTACTCCAAACGTAGAAATGGCATAGTCGGTATCAAATAACAACTCATTTTTTACTGCTCCATTATTAAATTCAAGAGACCAGATATTTCCAGAAACGAAATCGGCATAGACATATTTCCCTATAAGTTCTTCGGCGTCGCTTCCGCGATAAACAAATCCTCCAGTTATCGACCATCCACCTTGTTCATTGTGACCATACTCCCATATTGGCGTCGTCAAGCCGGATGTGTCGCAATTAGTCGAAGGATTATAACAATGAAAACCTTCCATAATACGCCAGCCATAATTCTTTCCTTTTTCAATCAAATCAATTTCTTCCCATTTGTTTTGTCCCACATCCGCAGCCCAGAGTAAATTCGTAATTGGGTCGTAGCTGAATCTCCAGACATTGCGTAAACCGTATGCATAGATTTCTCCGCGCGCATCGGGATTATTTACAAAAGGATTCTCCGCAGGTATCGAATAGTTCTTCCCATCATCTTTTCTATCAACATCAATTCGTAATATTTTACCGAGTAGCGACTTCAAGCTTTGGGCATTATTTTGAGGGTCACCGGCTGAACCTCCGTCACCAGTTGATATGTAAAGATAACCATCGTTACAAAACAAAACTTGACCACCATTATGGTTCGAATATGGCTGCAGAATTTCTAAAAGAATTTCTTCGCTTGAGGTTATTGCTTCAGTACGTGCGTCGTTTGTTTTAAACCTCGATATCACAGTTCTTCTCGGGTTATCTGTCGTATAGTTCACGAAAAATTCTCCATTGGTCTCGAAGTCGGGATGGAAAGCAAGTCCCAGTAATCCCTGCTCGCCGCCAAATAAGACTTTTCGACTTATGTCGAGAAAAATTTTAGGGGAATTTGCATCTTTTTTGTTCTCAAATGAATAAATAATTCCCGGCTGCGAAACCACAAAAATCCTGTCGCTTCCATCGCCCGCATTTTGAATATCTACTGGATAATCCACTTCGATATTTGGAAAAGCAAGCTCAATTTTAAGCTGCGCTTTGTTCTGGCCACATCCCAAAAGAAACAGCACGACGGTAAATAAATAAAGCCATTTTTTCATATCAGCCCCTTTCTTATTAATTTACAGTCAAATTTTTAATCGGAATTGGTATCGATAGAGTATATACAGGAAGACAGAATGAAAATAATTAAACTTTCCTTAATTTGCATCCTATTAAGTGCAGCATCAATTCATGCTCAAATTACTAAAATAGGCGTCGGTGCTGGCGGTGGGACAGTTAAAGGGAATTCGGTTTCTGTTGGTTCTTTAAGCAGCACTTTATTTATCGATACTGATATATTTTTGCCCGATTATATCAACATACGAGGAGGAATTTTATTTTCAAGAAAAGCCGAATATTTTCTGCCAGAAAATCGTAAAGGTAGGTACTATCCATTCATTAAATCTTTCTTCTTGAAAGTTATAATGGAACAAAATCTCTACAGACGCACATTTGTTGAGGAAGGAATTGGATTGGCAGCAATTAACGACCGCACTTTTTCCGATGTCGATTTCTGGGAACCCGGAATTACATTCAGTTTAAACGCAGGAATTAAGGCAACAACTCGTTCACGTTTAGCGGTCGGCATTGATTACGGATTGGGACTTACCCGCACTAATGCAGTCTATTTTTCTTTGCTGCTTTTATATGTTTATCAATTTTGAATCAAAGCTTATAAAGCTCTTTCATAAGCGACTCGAACTGTTCAAAATAAAGCGCCTGATCGGGGTCGCTCAAAGCGTTCGGAGGGTCGGGATGAAATTCAACCATAATACCGTGTGCTCCCACAACTTTGGCGGCCTTTGCAAGCGGAATGACTTTATTTCTTTCACCTATTGCATGCGAAGGATCGACTATAACAGGTAAATGCGTTAATTCCTTTAAAACCGGGATTGCACTTAAATCAAGAGTATTGCGGGTGGCGGTTTCAAAAGTTCTTATTCCACGTTCGCATAAAATTACCTGTCTGTTTCCCTGCGAAAGGATATATTCTGCCGCATTGAGCCATTCGTCGATTGAGGCGCTCAATCCTCTTTTGAGCATAATTGGTTTGTGAGTCTTACCTACTTCTTTCAGCAGGGCAAAGTTCTGCATATTCCTGGCGCCAATTTGAAGTATATCGGAATGTTTGGCAACCTCTTCCACCTGTTCGGTATCCATTACTTCCGTAATAATTGGAAGCCCATAATATTTACCCGCTTCTTCAAGAAGTTTAAGTCCTTCATATCCGAGCCCCTGGAAACTATACGGTGACGTGCGCGGTTTGAAACATCCACCGCGTAAAATATTAGCCCCATATTCTTTTACTTCGAGTGCACATTTCATTATCATCTCTTCGCCTTCAACCGAGCAGGGACCGGCAATCACAACAAAATTATCTCCACCAATTACAACATTTTTTACTTTTATAATAGTGTCTTCATTTTTGTAGTCACGGCTTGCAAGGCGATAACTTCTGGAAGTTTTTTTAATAATCGGAGCACTCTTTTTTTCTGCTGGAGCGACAGCAGGATCCCTTTTTTCATCTTTGTCAATAAAGGCAAAATTAAGTTGTGTTTTTTGTAGCTCCTGTGAAGGATAGGTTCCCAGTATTTTCATAAATCGGGTGTATTGCCCCAGTTCGTCCAGTACTTTCTGTATTGTTTCATTAGCCGTATTTCCTTCGAAATCGAGATAGAACATTTCTTCCCACGGATTTCCAATAATGGGACGGGACTCGAGTTTTGTTAAATTGATATTATACTTTCTGAATACGCTCAGAGCGTCTACGAGCGAACCGGGCGTGTGAGAAGTAGCTATTACAATTGAAGTTTTGCACGGTATTCTTTCGTCCACCGTCAAAGGTTTTCTCGAAGCAATTAGAAATCTGGTATAATTTCCGGGCTGATTGGCTATATCTTTTTTCAGAATTTTCAGTTTGAAATGCCGGGCAGCTTCTTCGCTTGCAATGGCAGCGTGATAAATATTTCCTTCTTCTTTAATTTTTTGTACCGACATTGCTGTATCGTCGAAATACTCCAGAGCAGCATTAGGGATTTGTTCGAGGAATTTACTGCACTGCGCTACAGCCTGATAATGCGCGTAAACTTTTTTTATTTTTTGGAGTTGTACGTCTTCCAGTGCAACGAAACAATGTTTAACCTGAAATTTTTCTTCACCAACTATTGAAAGCGTTGTGTGGAGCAGAAGGTCGTAGACTTCGTTAATTCCACCCGAAGTTGTGTTCTCAATCGGAAGTACGGCAAAATCTGCTTCTCCTTTTTCTGCTGCTTCAATTACTTCGTCGAATCTACGTTTAAATAAAAAGTTAAGTTTATATCCACTCCCTGCGAAATATTTATGGGTTGCTAAGTAGCTGTATGAACCTTCAATTCCCTGTATCGAAATTGTTATCTGCTTTTTTTTGCCCTCTTCTTTATTTAGAAGTTTTTGGATATAAGATTGCTGCAGCCGTACAGAATCTTCTATTATTTCGTAATAAACTTTTGTCACGTAATTAGCGTCCAGCCCGGCTTTTTTACCCAGTTTTACGAGTCTCTTTAAAAGTTCTTCTTCTCTTTTTTGATCCCTGATGGGTGCTTTGTTACTTTCTTTGGCAAGTATTACTTCCTTACTCAGCTGCCTTCTTTCAGCAAGCAAAGTAATAATATTCTCGTCGATCTTGTTGATTTTTTCTCGGATTGTATTCAGATCATATTTTATTTTTGCTGGCATTTCCTTGACCGGTAAATTATTGAATGCGAATCTAAAAAAAATTCAGGCCTTAAAAAAGATATTTTAACAGAATCGTTCAAAAAACGAGTTATTTCTAGATTATCAAAGAGAATAAAGGTACAATAATATCCTTAATATCATTTTTTCATTGACTTAATTTTTTTTAAAATCTAATTTAGAATAAGATAATAAACTCCATTTAGTAATTTTAAAAGTCGTTCAATGCGGCTTTTAATCAAAAGGAGGAAAAATGTCAAAGCAAACAAGAAGAAATTTCATCAAAACAGCAGCTGTTGCAGGGTCAGTAATTGCAGGATTACCCAAAAAGACGGATGCCGCTCCTAAAAACATTTTATCTGATGATCGGATGGGTGTATTGGTTGATACGACTGTATGTGTAGGATGCCGAAAATGCGAATGGGCTTGCAAAACAGCTCATGATATGCCTACTGCTCCCCTTGAAACTTACGATAACAGAGAAGTAATGAAAAAAATGCGTCGACCCGATCATACTTCTTTGACTGTTGTAAATGAATATGAATTCGATGACTATCCAAAATTCCCAATCGACGTAAAAGTCCAATGTATGCATTGTGATCATCCCGCTTGCGTATCGGCATGTATTGTTGGCGCCTTTTCGAAAGAAGAAAACGGAAGTGTAATCTGGGACTCCAGCAAATGCATTGGATGCCGCTATTGCATGGTTGCCTGCCCATTCCAAATTCCATCTTTTGAATTTCATAAAGCAATCCAACCCGAAATTAAAAAATGCGACTTTTGTTTCAGTCGAACTAAAGAAGGGAAATTGCCCGCTTGTGTCGAAATTTGTCCGATGGAAGCCCTCACCTATGGCAGGCGAAAAGATTTGATTGACGTTGCACGGCGAAAAATTGAACTCTATCCCGACAGATATATCAATCATATTTACGGCGAAACAGAAGTTGGAGGCACTGCCTGGCTCTATCTTGCAAGCAGAAAATTTGAGGATTTACAATTTCCTAAACTGGGGAATAGCCCTGCACCAGGTGTTACAGAAGCAATTCAACACGGCATATTCGCCTATTTTCTACCTCCAATTGCACTCTATGCTTTGCTCGGCGGCGTAATGTGGATTAATAAAAATCGTAAAAAATCTGAGGAGGGGGAAGAATAATGGAAGATTTTATGAAACCGACTGCACTCAAAACAAAATATTTTACTCCCGGTGTAATTGTCATTTTTGTATTTGCGACAATAGGAATTCTCTTTTTACTTGCAAGATTATTCTTCGGACTTGGAGCTGTGACCAACTTGAGTAACCAGTATCCGTGGGGCATCTGGATTGGAATCGATGTTGCAGCTGGAGTGGCACTGGCTGCGGGTGGATTTACTACAGCTGCTCTGGGTCACATAATGCACAAAGAGGAATATCATGCCATTGTTCGTCCCGCTCTGCTGACAGCTCTACTGGGCTACACTTTCGTTGCGCTCAGCGTTGCTATGGATCTCGGTCGCTGGTATTATATATGGCATCCACTCATTATGTGGAACGGAAATTCTGTTTTGTTCGAAGTAGGTATGTGCGTAATGGCATATCTTACCGTTCTCTATATCGAATTTATACCGATTGTAACTGAAAGATTTATTGGCAGGGTTAATCTGCCGGGCTTCCTCTCATCACTTAATAAACCGATTGATTCGTTGTTGAGAATACTCGACAAAACTCTCAATAAAACTATGTTTATATTTATAATTGCTGGTGTAGTTCTTTCGTGCTTGCATCAATCGTCACTCGGTACATTAATGGTAATTGCCGGCCCAAAGATGCATCCCCTCTGGCAAACTCCTATTCTGCCATTGCTCTTTCTCCTCTCGGCAATCTCGGTTGGTTTTCCAATGGTGATTTTCGAGTCACTAATTACCTCCAAGTCTTTCGGCCTAAAACCTGAAATGAAAATCCTTTCAAACCTCGGTACTATGGTTGCTCCTTTGCTTGGTATCTATCTGGCTTTTAAACTCGGCGATATGGTAATTCGTAAAACTTTTGTTTATCTAAATGAAATTAACACCGCAAGTATTCTCTTCCTAATAGAAATTTTCTTTGGCATTATAGTTCCACTCAGAATATTTATTTCTCCTAAGCTCACGAAAACTCGAACGGGTCTTTTTATTGGTTCTGCGCTCGTAATATTCGGAGTACTCCTGAACAGAATAAATAATTTTATAATAGCTTACAATCCACCGTATAAATTCACACCATACTTCCCTTCAATTGGGGAAATATTTGTAACTCTCGGTTTTGTGGCACTCGAAATACTTCTGTTCCGTGCTTTTGTGATGGTATTCCCAATAGTATCGGTGCCTCAACCCATAGCATCCAAAACCAAATTTTTTATCAGAGGTAAATAATGAAAAAAATAATAGTAGTTTTATTGTTGACGCCTCTATTTCTGTATGCACAACATTCTAAATTGAATTTAGAATGTAAAACATGTCATTCATGTGATATTCCTACCAAAGAGAATCCATGTTTGATAGATTGTCCGAGAGAAGAGTTAATACGAATAGATCAGAAGCCCGAGGAAACTTCACGAATAATAAAGATTGATAAGATAAAAGAAACAAATCTTTACGAGCCGTCTATTTTCGACCATTATGCACATTCGGATATGTCAATTATGTCCGGTGACTGCAGAATTTGTCACCATTATAATCCGCCTGGAAATATAATTAGTTGCTCAAAATGTCATAGTCCACAGCGCAAGAGAAACGATATCAGTAAACCTGATCTCAAAGCTGCCTACCATCGACTTTGTATCTCATGTCATCGAGAGTGGAGTGGTAACGTCGAATGCATCAGCTGTCATGCGCCTGTCGGCTCGCAAAAGAATCAGGCATATAAAGTTTACGAGAAAAAATCGATTCACCCGGAAATCAATGCCCCTGTCAAGAAAGTTTATAACACAAATTTTTCAAAAGGAAAACTGGTTACGTTTTACCATGAAGAACACAATAAAACCTTCGGATTCGAATGTAGTGACTGCCATAAAAACGAGAGTTGTGTAAAATGCCATGCTATTAATAAATCCGCGCTTAAACAATCGCCAGCAATACTGCATTCAAAATGTAATAAGTGTCACGATACGGAGAATCAAAAATCATGTTACTTATGTCACTCGAACGTCGAAAAAACGATGTTCAATCATAAACAACGCACCGGTTTCGATATTTCAAAATTCCATTCCGACTTAAAATGTTCCAGATGTCACGTAACCAAAGGTAAATATACTGGACTTAATAAAGAATGTAAAAACTGCCACGGTATCTGGACAACTGATAATTTCGACCACAAGGTAACAGGATTAATTCTCGACGAGGTTCACGTTGAATTCGAATGTGAGAACTGTCATCAGGATACGTCGTACCAGAATAAAACATGTGAAAATTGTCACGACGATAAATCGTATCCCAACGATAAACCCGGAAAGGTAATTAAAAAATGAACGGACTCAATGAAATACATTTTTTTAGAAAAATTGGATTGAAATTAATTTTGATTGTAAGTCTAACTGTCGTTTCGATAATAGGGGTATACGCTTATATAAAAATAAATTTTCAGTCTAATCGTCTTCTTGCCGAAGTGGAACGTCATGCAAATCAACTGAGCGAAACTATTAAAAACAGTACACGATACGGAATGATGCTCAATCAAAGAGATTATGTGGACGAAATTGTAAAGACGATCGGACAGGATAAAACAATCCACAATATCAGAATATACAACAAAGAAGGGAGAATCATCTATTCAAGTAATCCGGAAGATCTGGGCAAAATGCTCGATAAAAAAGCCGAGAGTTGTTATGCATGTCATGCTGAAAATAAACCGCTCGAGCGCCTTCCTATGAAACAAAGAACGCGTATTTTCAAACTCGGCGATAATTCACAGCGAATCATGGGGATAATTAATCCAATTTATAACGAGAAATCGTGTTACGAAGCCGAATGTCATGCTCACCCTAAAGAAGCTTCGGTTCTCGGCGTTCTGGACATTACGATCTCACTCGAGGAAATAGACGCCACTATAAAAAGAAACGAAATCCAGGAATTAATTTTTACAATCGTCTCAATTCTTTCAATTGGGATTATCATAAGCATTTTTGTCAAAAGATGGGTAGACCATCCCGTTAAAGAGCTGGTAAAAGCGACCAATCAGATTGCCGCCGGAAATTTAACTTATGAAATTAAAGAGATAAGTAACGACGAATTGGGATATCTTGCTAAATCTTTCAATAACATGACAAAAAAACTTTACGAAACGCAACAGCAATTATTCCAATCGGATAAAATGGCTTCTCTGGGCAAGCTTGCAGCAGGCGTAGCACACGAAATTAACAATCCTTTAACCGGAGTGCTTACTTACAGCAGTTACTTGATGAAAAGAGCTAAAGATAATCCCGAATTGCAGGAAGATCTGCAGGTAATTGTAAGGGAAACGATGCGATGCAGGGACATTGTAAAAAGCCTACTCGATTTTTCAAGGCAGTCCTCGCCCAGAAAAAATCTTATTAATATCAATGAGATAATCGAAAGGACAGAATCGGTAGTTCATAATCAACTTGCTCTCAACAATATTAAACTGACAAAAATACTCGAAAATAATTTACCACAAATAGCCGCCGACCAGAATCAAATACAGCAGGTTTTGTTAAATCTTATTTTGAACGCAATCGACGCCATCGGTAGTAAAGGCGGTGAAATAATAATAAAAACAAAACAAATGACACTTCCACCTAAAGGCTACATGCACATCAAAGGGGCACTTTGTCCAAAGAATCACAATTTGATCGACAACGAAAATAAAATAGCCGGAATGTCGTCCATTCGAGTAAAAATGAAATCGGGCGATAACGAAGGCAATGTATTCATCGACCCAATTTACGGCAGGTCGCAGCATTACTTCGGAATTCCAATCGAAAAAAATTCTCGCATAAGTATTCATTGTCCAATTTGCGACGTCTCATTAATAGATCGGAATTTAAGCTGTCCGGTTTGTGGCGGACCCGTATTCAAATTCGAAGTACCCGGTAAAGGCTATGTAGAAATGTGCGCTTCGTTCAACGATGACTGGCAGAGGTGGGAAAGAATCGACAATGCCGGCAATAGAAAATTCGTCGAGATCGAAATTTCTGACAATGGATGCGGTATTCCACCTGAACATTTAAATCGTATATTTGAACCCTTTTTTACAACTAAGGGACAAAAGGGAACCGGTCTCGGATTATCCGTAGTCTGGGGAATTATCGACAATCACGACGGCGCTATTTCGGTTAAAAGCGATACCGGCAAAGGGACAACTTTTTCAATTAAACTTCCGGCCGAAAATTATGAATAGTGATTTCGACATATTGATAGTTGACGATGAGACCGTCATTATTGACTCGATATTTAAAATATCCAAACTTAATAATCTAACGGCTGATTCCGCCGAGACTTATGATACAGCAATTCAAAAAATAAAAAGTAATCGGTACAGACTGATTATTTGCGACATTATGCTGCCCGACAAAGACGGCTTTGAAGTCCTAATGTCGCTCAATGCAATCAGGTACGAAGCGCCTGTTATAATGATTACGGGTTATACTACGCCCGAGATGGCAGTCAAATCGATTAAGCTTGGAGCTTTTGACTTTCTTCCCAAGCCCTTTACTATTGATGAACTTTCGGCCGCTATAAAAAGAGGCATAGCCTATTGCAATCTTAAATACAGAAGAACTAATTACAAAAACGATTTACTTTATGTGCAGTGCCCTTCTACGTACTACCGTTTCGGGTATGGCTCGTGGATAAGACCCGATTTGCCGGTTAATATTATCAGCGAAGAATTTAGCTATGGAAGTTTTGTTACAGGTGTGACGGACTTGTTTGTAAAACTAACAGGAGGGGTTAGAAAAATTGAGCTGTTTCAAATAAACGATAAAATTTCCCAGGCGGCTGTCTCAGCTTATATTACAGACAATGACGGTTTAACCCATTCTTTTATCATGCCGCTAAGCTGTCGAATAATTGACTGCAACGAAAAGCTCATTGAAAATCCTGAATTGATCGAAAAAGACCCATATTTCGAAGGATGGTTTTATAAAGTGATTCCGCTGAATTTGAAGGAGGAAAACGAAAACTTAATTCCGTGTAGTTCCGACAGATAATTTTTAACAACAGGAGAAATAGATATGTCGTTATTCGTTTTACTTTTAATCATTTTGATAATTGTGGATGTAATAGTCAGATTATTTATCAAAAAATATGAAGATGCAAAACTCCGCAAAGAAAGAGAAGCGGTGCTTGCTGAAGTCATAAAGGTCGACTACGGCAAAGAAGTCAAAACGTTAAAAAGAGCAGAAGTTCCAAACCCGAAAGCTCGTATTCTTTGTGTCGATGATGAAGACGTAGTGCTCGACAGTTTTCGGAAAATACTGGTACTTGACGGCTACTCCGTCGATACAGTAAATTCAGGTCACGAAGCAACTACTCTTGTACAGAGTCATCATTACGATTTTGTTTTTACCGATCTTAAAATGCCGGAAATGGACGGAGTCGAGGTAACAAAAACAATTAAACACTTACGACCGGATATCGATGTAATTATCATAACCGGTTATGCAACTGTTGAATCGGCTGTCGAGTGTATGAAATACGGAGCAATGGATTACGTTCAAAAACCATTTACCGAAGATGAGCTCCTTGATTTCACAAAAAAATGTCTTATCAAAAGGCAGGAGCGGATAAAGAAACAGCTCAAACCTCGAGTTCATATTTCTCACCTACCGGAAACCGAAAAAATTGGACAGGGAGAATTTTCGATACCCGGCGGAGTGTTTATTTCCGATAATCACTGTTGGGCTGCCATTACCGAAAACGGTGAAGCTCGGATTGGAATTGATGATTTTGCAAAAAAAATTGTAGGAAGAATTGATAATATTGAATTTCCGAATCTTGGTATGAATATCAAGAAAGGGCAAACATTATTCAGCCTGATTCAGAAAAACCGCGTTATCAAATTTGTTTCGCCTTTAAGCGGTATGGTAAAAGCAATTAATAACGAATTGCGAGAAAATATCGAACTGCTCGATATTACTCCCTACGGCAAATACTGGATTTGTACACTCGATGCAGATAATCTCGAATCCGAACTTGCCGAACTAAAAATCGGGAAAAGCGCGGTGGCTTTTTATCAGGAGGAAATCGATAGATATCTCGAAACTTTCAAGGATAAAGTCAAAAGCGCTAACGGGAAAGAGAATTCTTTTAGCGGAATTGAAAATCTGGAAGATAAAGACTGGTATCTGGTTGTAGGCACGTTTTTCGAAAAATAATTCTTCAATCCCGCAGGAAATAATCTGCGGGATTTTTTAATCAACATTTTTATTGCTTTAGTCTTTACCAGTAGATATCTTTAGACAGGATATTTAAGTCCATTATCTTATTAATACGAAAGAGAATTCTCATTCTTAATAAATAAATTTATTGCCGAATAAAATTATGGATTTTCAACCGTTCATTTTTCAGCACGATATTTGCTAATTATGTCTTTCGCATAAATTATCTGGAGATTAAATGATTCGTAGAATTGTTCTTTTATCTGCCTGTTCCTTACTTATATTGTTTAACTATGAAATAAATGCTCAGGATTTTAACTGTCTTGACTGTCACGAAATAAGTATCGAAAAATCCGTTCACTACGAAGCAATTGAATGCCAGGACTGTCATCAGGATGTGGTTGATGAAGAACATGCGGAGAAAGGCGCTAAAAAAGTTGACTGTTCAGTTTGTCACGACGACAAGGTTGCCTCGGTTCAAACAGATATTCATCATAGATTGAAAATTAAAAACGCACCTGGATGCGTTTCATGTCACGGCTCGCACGAAATCAAAAAGCCGTCGACTTCCCTCGCTGCCAATTCCAAAGATTATTGTTCAAAATGCCATGAAGCAAAACCATTGCTTACAAATTACCATGTTGAAAAGGTCAGCAAAAACAATTGCCTCAGCTGCCACAAAAAGGAAGACGTTAAACTAACACTTCCTACGTCTGTTCATAACAAACTCGAATGCGCTGATTGCCACAGCTTTATTGCTCAAAATATTTCGAAGCATCCTAAGAATTTAAAAATTACTGAAATTGCAAATTGCTATTCCTGTCACGTCGACATTGCCGCTCAGCACAAAGAAAGCATCCATGGAATTGCTCTAAGCGAAGGTATTGATGACGCAGCTAAATGCTGGGACTGCCATGGTTCACATGATATCAAAAAAGTCGACCATCCTTCAAGTCCAGTTAATTCTGTTAACATTAGCAAAACCTGCAGCAAATGCCACGATAATCCCGAGATTGCTAAAAAATATGAGATCGGGCTGGTAAATCCTGGCATAAAATACAGCAATTCAGTTCACGGCATGATGGTAAAGAGTGGCAACAAAGGAGCCACATGTACTACCTGTCACGGTGTTCACGATATAAAAAATAAAGTTCAGCAAGGTTCTAAAATCTCAGCATTTAATTTGCCTGAAACATGCGGACAATGTCACGAGAAAGAAACCAAGGAATATTTAGAATCAATTCATTGGATACGTGCCAAAAAAGGCTATCGTGAATCTCCCGTTTGCAACGACTGTCATAACGAACACGATATTAATCCAATTTCCGGTTCCAACAAAAGGCTCGAAGCCCGTAAAATACAGCAAAAAACCTGCATGGTTTGCCATGAAAATCCGCGTATTACTGAACGTTTTGGTATAAACGGCAATAAGGCTAAATCGTACCAGGATAGCTATCACGGACTTGCAGTTATGCGCGGCGATAAGGACGCAGCTATGTGCGTCGATTGTCACGGTGTACACAAAATTTTACCAAAAGAACATCCCGCATCCACTGTCAACGTATCGAACGTTACAGAAACATGTAAAAAATGTCACCCTGACGCTACTCCAGTCTTTTCACAAAGTTATTCTCATGTAACAATAAATGAAACTGCTGCCAAAGTCGAACAAATTGTAACTGACATCTATTTCTGGCTGATCTTCTCTGTCATAGGCGGCATGATTCTCCACAACCTGCTCATTTTCTTATTTGAAATCAAAAAGAAGAAAAAAAGAATCGAAAAAGAAATTACCATACCACGTTTTACAAGGAGCGAAGTAGTTCAACATTTCCTACTGCTTGTTTCGTTCATAGTGCTGGCAATTACGGGTTTTGCACTTAAATATCACACGAGCTGGTGGGCAGAATTATTAATGTACTTTGGAATGACCGAAACCGTTCGTCAATATATTCATCGCGGTGCTGCAGTTGTTATGATTGGCGTAGGTGTATATCACATCTTCTATCTTCTTTTTACACCTCGAGGAAGAGAAGTTCTCAAAAATCTATTGCCAAAACATACCGACATAATCGAAGCACGAGATACAATACTTTATTACCTCAGAATCAAAAAGGAAAAACCGATATACGACAAATACGACTACACTGAAAAAGCTGAATACTGGGCTTTAATTTGGGGTACTGTAATAATGGGAACGACAGGATTTATTCTCTGGTTCCCAACTGTTGTGGGCGACTGGGCTCCTGTATGGCTGATTAAAGTTAGCGAGTTGATTCATTTCTACGAAGCTATCCTTGCTACTCTTGCAATACTCGTATGGCACTGGTTCTTCGTTATTTTCCATCCACATGAATACCCGATGAGTTTGACCTGGATCGACGGCAAAATGACTCTCAAGAACTACAGACATCATCACGAAAAACATTTCAGAAAAGTTCTTCTGGAATGGAAAGAATTTAAAGCCGGCAAACGAGAAGAGAAAAAACTAAGCAACTCTACTCTTCTATTTACCAAAACATTGAGAGAAAATAATCTTGACCCGGATACTATTTTCGACAAAGAACTCGAAAACGACCCCGAACTGAGACTATGGCTCGACAATAAATTAAATACAGAAGTAAATAAAGGAGAGAAATAGAGATAAAAAGACACTTGCCTCTTGATATTGATTGAGCTATATTCATTATAAATTAATAATCAACTATCAATAAAGTATGGAGGATATATGTTTAGAAATGGTATCCATATTACCATCTTAGTGGCACTATGTTTCTTTTTAATAAGCGGTACATCGATGGCGCAGGGACACGCATATACTGGAGTAGAATCATGCGGTATGTGCCACAAGACTGAAAAGCAAGGCGAACAATTAAAAATATGGCAGAATAGCAAACACGCCAATGCATACAAAACTCTTATGACAGAAGAAGCAAACAAACTTTCAGGCGAAGTAAAAGCTGTCGAAAATCCAAAATGTCTAAAATGTCACGCAAGCGGTTATGACGTCGACCCAAAATTACTCGGGAAGAAATTCTCTGTTGCAGATGGTGTCCAATGCGAAACATGCCACGGTCCAGGAGAAGACTATAAATCAATGAAAGTTATGAAAAACAGGGAAGAAGCTGTTAAAAACGGATTGATAATATGGAAAGACGAAGCCGAAATTGAAAAAAATTGCAAAACTTGCCACAACGAAGAAAGTCCGACTTACAAAGAATTCAATTTTGCCCAGATGTGGCCTAAAATTGCTCACCCTGTTCCTAAAAAATAAAGGCTGAACATGAAAAGGTTATTATTATTATTATTTTTTCTATTCATGCCGTTTATATTAGAAGCTCAAAATATAAACGGCAGAATAACATCTTCAATTTATTCTTTTGAAAGATTTAATACCGCCAGTTCATCTGATACATATTTCAGAACGTACCAGGCATTAAATTTGAACGCGAATTACTCAAAGTTCTCGCTGCGCACACGCTTTAATTTCGAAAGTAATCTGAGCAATACACTCGATGCCGATCCACGCTTTCGATTTTACAATCTTTATCTCGAAGCTCGCGACCTCTTCGGTATTGCTACTGTTAAACTTGGACGGCAGCCACTCTTTACACCTGTGGCTGGTGGCCTTTTCGATGGTATTAATCTTAAATTAAAGTATGCCGGATTTTCGCTGACAGGCTTCTACGGCGGTAACCTGCCAGCTTATCAAAAACTTGAATTAACCGACGACTTTAGCAACAATTATATTTTGGGCGGTCGTTTTGAAACAGTTGCACTAAATAATTTTCGTCTTGGCATTTCGTATATCGACAAAAATTTCAAATCGATGGATTACTATGCTGAACGCCTCGACGAGAATCTTGACCCAATTACTCTACTCATTCAATCTAAATCGAATCAATACAAGTTACTTTCCGCAGATGCTTATTATTCGTACGATAATCTTGTCGACGTAAGTACTCGTTACGAATATGATTTGAATTACGAAGTGACTTCAAAATTCGAACTCGACGGAAGAGTAAACGCAACCGACAAATTTGGCTTTAATTTCTATTATAATTACCGGGAACCGAGGATACGTTACAACTCGATATTCTCTGTATTTGATTACGGAAATTCGCAGGAAATCGAAGGAGGTTTCGACTATAAATTATCTGCTTTCTATCGCCTCTTTGTAAAATATGGAAATGTAAAATTCGATTCCGAAAATTCTTCGAGATTGAATCTCGGACTTACTACTCAGTATGGCTCGGTTTCTTACCGTAAGACTTTTGGCGACGCTGGCGAGCTCGACGCTGCCTCGATCTTCTTAGCCAGGTCGTTCGTCGAAGGATTAATTACACCTTCTGTTGGACTTACGTACACCAGTTACAAACTATCGAGCGACGACGAAACCAACTCAATTACTTCTCTCCTGGCTGGGATTAATTTCAGACCATGGAGAATTTTATCTTTCGATTTCCAGACTCAGTATTTTAACAATAAAATTTATAAGAACGATTTCAGAGTTTTATTCAAAGTTAATTACTTGTTTAATACAAACTTGTAGACTATTATGAAAATTAAATTTATTTATCTGCCGCTCGGCCTTTTAATCTTCGTATTTATTACAGTAGCAGCCATTGATGCGAATAAAGGCAACGAGCCACGTAAAACGAACAAAGACATAATAAAATTTTCTCACGAGCTTCATAGTGAAGTAACAGACTGTGCGTCGTGTCATACCAATGTGGCAAATAGCACAAAAATAACCGACCGACTTTTACCCGAGAAAGGTGTTTGCGCTACGTGTCACGACGTTGAGGATACGGATAATTGCCAGATGTGTCATTATGAAGATGTTTTCGAACCTCTAATCCAAACAAAAAGTTCGCTGATATTCAACCACAGTTTTCATATCAACGAGCAAAAGATGGAATGCACTACATGCCACAAAGGATTAGACGGTGTAGATTATGGCTTTGAATCAAAGAGCGTCAATCCACCGATGAGTAGTTGCATTACATGCCATAACAACAAATCGGTAGCTGTAAACGACTGTGAAGTCTGCCACGTTTCAACTGTCAATTTACTTCCCGAAGACCATCAACAGGCAGGGTTTTTCAGGGCACATAAATTTAAAGCCACCGCCATGGATAGCAATTGTGAAATGTGTCACGACAATAGTTTTTGCGAGGCCTGTCACGTTTCGACTACAATGATGACAGAGACAAATTCAGAAACCGATTTTTACGTTCCATACTCCCCGCATAAATTTACAGACAATACAAAGACTCAGGAGATAACAAGGGTTCATGATTTGAATTATCGTTTCTCGCATGGTATCGATGCAAACACTAAAGCTACCGAATGTCAGACATGTCATCAGGTAGAAACCTTCTGCGCTGAATGTCATAACAATGGCGGAGGCGATTATGCACTTGAAGGAACTATGCCGGCTTCACATTCAAAGCCTAATTTTGTTACAATCGGAGTTGGAACCGGCGGTGGGCAGCACGCAATTCTTGCCAGAAGAGATATTGAATCGTGTTCTGCATGCCACGACCTTCAGGGTGCCGACCCGAATTGTATCCTCTGTCATGTGGATAACGATGGCGTTAAAGGAACTAACCCGAAAACCCACGTAAGCGGATTTATGAACGACTCGGATGGCGCCTGGCATTCCGATTTTAATGCCGTATGCTACTCGTGCCATACGGATGCCAATGCCCGTCCCGACGGTATTAAAGGTGTGGGATTCTGCGGTTATTGTCACAATTAAAATTTTGGGTAGATTATGAAATACATTAAATATTATTTGGTCTTATCGTTAATATTCGTTTTGGCTGCTTGCAGTGACGTTCAGGAGGAAATTACTCCACCAGCTCAAATGAGCGTTCATGGTACTGGATTTTTGTCACAATCCTCCGATAATTTTCACGGCAAAAAGCTGACAGATAATAGTATGGAAAGTTGTAAACAGTGCCATGCATCGAATTATTCAGGTGGTACTTCGGGCGTTAGCTGTGTCAATTGTCACCCTGCAATTAATGTCCACGTCGACGGAATTTTACTCCCCAATTCAGATAATTTTCACGGAAGATTTATAGCCGCTACAAATTGGAATTTATCTCAATGCGCTCAATGCCATGGGGAGAATTATACTGGAGGATATTCCAGCCCTCAATGTACAAACTGTCATAATAAAGCAGGTGGTCCTGAAGCTTGCACAACCTGTCATGGCGATTTCTACAAAGGCGATAACATTGCTCCACCACAGGCTACCAATAATGCAAAAAAAACTACAGACCCGGCAGTCGGGGCACATCAAGCTCATTTGAATGCATCCATTCTGTCCAATCAAGTAGCATGCACGGAATGCCACATTATTCCTTCCTACTTTGAAGCACCCGGACATATTGACAACACACAACATGCAGAAGTTTTATTCGGTGCATTCTCTTCTTCAGGACCTTCAAATCCGTCGTATGATTTTGTAAACAACACTTGCAGAAACACTTATTGTCATGGCAATTTCGAATTCAAAAAAGAAAATTCGGAATATCAATTCATCTATACAGCAGATAAAATAACAGGAAATAATTTTTCACCGAAATGGAATCAAGTGGACGGAAGTCAGTCGGCATGTGGAACCTGCCACGGTTTGCCGCCTACCGGTCACGAAAGCTACGAAATCCGAGCCTGTGGTATATGTCATGAAGGAATTGTCGACAAATACGGCAACATTATCGATAAATCAAAGCATATCAATGGCAGAATTGATTTATTCTAAATTTTCTCACCTTTAAAAGTTAGGCCGGCCCTCAAAAAGCCGGCTTTTTTATTATCCTGATTGAATCATAATTTGATTATTTTTGTCACTAAAAAATTTTTGAGGTCATTAAAATGCTGATAGTAGCAGACGAAAACATACCACAGGTTAAAAGTGCATTCGGACAATTTGGCGATGTTAGATTATTTCACGGTAGATCAATTACAAACAAAGACCTTATCGATGCGGATGTTTTGTTAGTAAGATCGATTACTAAAGTAGATAAAAATCTTCTCGAAGGGACTAAAGTTAAATTTGTAGCCACTGCCACAATTGGAACAGACCACATCGACCAAGATTACCTTCGCAAAAATGGAATCCAGTTTGCCGACGCAGCCGGGTGTAACGCCTATTCGGTCGCAGAATATGTAATTAGCGCTATTACTGAAATTTTTTTCCGCAATAATGTAAGTTTCCACAACAGTACACTTGGCATTATCGGTTACGGCAATATCGGTACAAAAGTAGATGCATTTGCCAGGTCGCTTGGTATAGATACAATAATTAATGATCCTCCGCTCAAAAGGAAAAGTGGGGATGAAAAATTTAAGAGTCTTCAGGAAGCGCTCGATTGCGATATTATTACATTCCATGTGCCTCTGAATAAAGGTGGACTTGATAATACAATTCACCTCTTGAATGAAAACAATATTAAAAATATTAAAGACGGTTCTTTGTTGATTAATTCCTCGCGTGGACCCGTTGTTGACAACATAGCATTAAAAAATGTTTTAAAGCACAATAAAAGATTTTACGCTGTCCTCGATGTGTGGGAAAACGAACCATCTATCGACAGAGAGCTACTCAATATCGCCGATATTGCAACACCACACATTGCTGGATATTCTTACGAAGGCAAACTCAACAGCACTCTCTTTGTATACAATAAATTTTGTGAATACATCGGAGTCGAGAAAACCTGGAAGCCCGATTATTTATCCCTGCAGAATAACTTAATTAAACCACCACAAACAGAAAACAATGTTGAACTAATGAAGTACATTTTAAATAATATTTACGATATCAATGAAGATAGTATTAAACTTAAGGAAGGTATAAAATTATCTGACGAACAATTTCCACGTTACTTTGACGACTTAAGAAAAAATTATAAAATACGGCGTGAGTTTTTCAATTATAAAATTGATAGTTCTTCATTAAGGACAGAACAGATTTCTTTTCTAAAAACCTTACGTTTTGAAATTGTATAAAATGCTGTTCCGATAGCCATACGGAACAGCATAAATTATCAAACCAGAGGGCCGGCATTTTTTACTTCTTCAGAAACATTATTTTCGAAGTTCTTAAAATTTTCTTTGAACATGTTTGCTAACTTACGAGCTGTTTCGTCATATTTGGATTTATCCGACCAGGTATTTTGAGGATAGAGGATACTATCCGGAATGCCATTAATTTTTGTTGGCACTTCGAGTCCGAAATAATTGTCTTTGTAGGTTTCGACTTCATTGAGTTCGCCAGCAAGAGCAGCATTGAGCATTCTGCGTGTATATTCAATCTTCATCCTGCTGCCAATGCCATAAGGACCACCTGTCCAACCAGTATTTACAAGCCAGCAGTTCACGTTATATTTTTGAATTTTGTCCCCCAGCAATTTTGCATATACTGAAGGTTTAAGGACCATAAAAGGAGCGCCAAAACAGACGCTGAATGTTGCCTTGGGCTCTGTTATCCCCTTTTCCGTTCCAGCTACTTTTGCCGTATAGCCCGATAAGAAATGATACATTGCCTGTTCAGGTGTAAGCTTTGCAATTGGCGGCAGTACTCCGAATGCATCTGCCGTCAACATAACAATATTTTTCGGATGCCCTCCTCTGCCATCGGGAACAATATTGGGGATATAATTAATCGGATAAGCTGCGCGGGTATTTTCAGTAAGAGAATCGTCGTCAAGGTTAAGCATTCTTGTATTCACATCCATGGCAACGTTTTCCAGAATTGTCCCAAACTTGCGTGTTGTTTCATAGATATAAGGTTCAGACTCAGCCGATAATCTGATTACCTTTGCATAGCAACCGCCTTCATAATTAAATATTCCTCTGTCGCTCCAGCCGTGTTCGTCGTCACCAATTAATTTTCTCTCCGGGTCGGCAGATAAAGTTGTTTTGCCAGTTCCCGATAATCCAAACATTACTGCGACATCGCCATCCTTTCCCACATTAGCCGAACAGTGCATCGACATAACACCTTTGAGAGGCATAAGATAGTTCATTACTGTAAAAATCGATTTTTTAATTTCTCCGGCGTAACTTGTTCCCCCAATTAATACAAGTTTTTTACCGAAGTTAATAATAATAAATACGCCGGAATTCGTGCCGTCGGTTTCCGGGTCGGCTTGAAAATATGGCAGATTTATCACGGTAAATTCCGGTTTATGATTTATAAGGTCGTCGCCATGCGCTTTGATAAATAAATTTCTTGCGAATAGACTATGCCATGCTGTTTCAGTAATAACTCTTATTGGCAGTCGATATTCAGGGTCTGCACCTGCATAACAATCCTGTACATACAAATCCTTGTTCTGCACATAAGAACACATATGTGCAAATATTCTATCGAAATATTTTTCTTCAATCGGTTTATTGACTTTACCCCACCAAATCTGTTCCTGACTCGAAGGTTCTTTGACCAAAAATTTATCGTTCGGGCTTCTGCCGGTATGCTGCCCTGTTCTTACGACAAGAGGTCCCATGTGAGCAATCATCGCCTCGCGACGTCTTGCCGCCTGTTCATAAAGCGCTGGAGTTGAAAGATTGTAGAAAAGATTATTAATATTCTTTATTCCCATGTCGTTCAATTGCTGCCAGATTTCTAATTTTGACTTCATGAAAACTCCATTTGATTATATAATACGATACAAAGGTATAAAATTGGAATTACTTTATCAACTTAGGTATTTTTAATCGGATGGTTTACTTATTACGGTTATTTATAGGTATTTGTAAATTTCTTTAATTATCTTATCTGTAGCGCCTGTATTGGATTTGACAAAGTTGCCAGCTATTTTCCCGATTTTAGACCGATATTTATCGTCGGTAATCAAACGCCTAAATGCTCTATAAGCTTCCTTTTTATTTTTAATAATAATTCCGCCGCCTATTTTATGCATTTGAATAGCTTCCTGGCTCGTTTCAATTTTGGGACCGTAGACGACGGGAATTCCATATACTGCCGGTTCGAGTACATTATGAATTTGACGAAAACTTCCGCCAACATAAGCAACATCCGCATAACTATAGAGTGTTAGCAAGATACCAATCGAATCTACAATAATCACTCGTTCGTCTCTGTAATGATTCATAAGCGAAAATCTGATTGTGGAATATTTATTATGAAAATCGCTTTCAATCTTTTCGAGATGCATTAAATCGGGTTCGTGTGGAACGACAATAAGCATTAGTTCCGGCACATATTTCATTAACTTGATAAGGGCGGGAAAAATTATCTCCTCATCGGCCTCCCAGAGACTGCCAAGTACAAGCGTTTTTTTATTTTGCAAAACATCTTCCCGAATGATTTTTTTTTCCTTTGCAGTTAAGCTTTTAATATAAACTCTGTCAAAACGCGTATCGCCAACAGGAATAACTTTTTCTGGAGATAATCCGAACTTGAGGAAATTAATGGCATCGTTTTCAGATACAGTTAGAATTTTTGCAGCGCTTTCGAAAACATGCTTATGAAAAGAATTTATTACAGGTAATAAACGTTTGCTGCCCGAGCGCATCGTAGCATCTGCTATTATATATGGTATACCTCTTTTTTCGAGCTGCCAGATTGTATTCGGCCAGATGTCGTATCTCATAAATACGACCAGGTCAGGCTGCGTTATGTCCAGAAAACGTTTAACATCCTTTATCGTGTCGAAAGGCATATAGGAAATTATATCTGCATGTGAATATTTAATTGAATTTCGGTAGCCAGAAGGAGAAAAAAATGTAACAAGAATTATTAACTCTTTTTCTTCTTTTAATTTTTCAATAATTGGTTTTGCTTGTTCGAATTCACCCATAGAAGATGCGTGGAACCAGACCAATTTTTTTCTACGGTCTATACCGGCAATAGCAGGAATTAGATTTTCGAACAAGTACTTCCTGTCAGCGACACTCGTCCTTACCTTTTCGCCTGCCAGGGGGGAAACAACTTTTATTAGCTCAAAGAGCGGATAAAAGAAAGCATTATATAAAATTTGCCAGAGTATTTTCATCTATCTTCGAGTAATTCTATAATATTATTAAAAACAAGTTCTGGGGTTAATTCTGTCATGCATTTAAAATGACCTCTGGGACAATTTTCCCGCCCGATATGACTGCAGGGGCGACATCTCAATCCTTCATTTTCTACCAGTCTAAATTTAACTTTATACGGAAGGAAACCAAACTCTTTGACACTTGAACCAAATATTACAATCAGTGGAATATTTTGAGATGCAGCCAAATGCATTAAACCAGTATCGTTGCTTACAACAAGTTTACACCTTTTCATGTGAGCCGCCAGATTTAGCAGGTCGTCATCCGTACTCAAATCTACCGCCTCTGGAATTCTGCTGGCAATTGTATTGCATAATTCCCTGTCGTCCCTTCCTCCGAATAGGAGTGTTTTAATTCCTCTTTCGTAAATCTTGTTACCCAATTGAACAAAATAGTCAGACGGCCACATTTTAGTAAAATGCTTTGAGCCAGGACAAACTCCAATATAATTGCCCTCATCCAATTCGATATGAATATCGTTCGGCAAAAAAACTTCTGTACCGTAATCATCCAGTTTCAAACCGGGAACTGCAGTGGAATAAAGTTCAGGTATCGATTTAATTTTATCGTATAAATTAATCCTGAATTTAGATAAAAAAATTTTTTTTGCGGTCGGTTTTCTGAAACGGAATATTTGTCCTCCCGCTGCAATATTGATTCTGTTACTCCTTAAATTATTCTGCAAATCGACTACGATATCATAATTTCGAGAGGCTATGTATTTCAATAATTCCTTTTTATTATTTATTTCATACTGCAGCACTCTGTTTAGATATTTATTGTATTTCAGTGCATCAACATACTGAGGTTTAACCACAAAATCGATTTCTGAATTGTTATATTTTGACTTCAATGCGCGAATAACAGGTGTGGTCAGTATTACGTCTCCAAGTGAGCTGAGTCGTATTACGAGAATTTTTAGAGGACGATTTTCATTCACAAAGTGAATACCATTTTTTATTGCAAATTTAGATATTTCGTCGAACGATTCAAAACCCGTAACCATATCGTTGGCAACTAAGCACAATCTTCATTATTTTTGACAAACAAATTATGAAATGCGAGTTGAATTATGACTACATTACCATCGCCCGGAACAAAGACTTTTCCCGAAGACTCATTAGAAAAAAAATGTTATAATTTTGTTGAAACGCTGGCAAAGTATATACCAATTCCGAATGAGAGGTACAGATTAGCATTCAATTTATATCGTTTTAAAAAAGGTGAAGGTGATCCACCAGCGGTTATTTTGAGATCGGCAAAAATCAAGTTTGAAAATATTAGCCAGCAAGAACTTGCCGCTTTGATTGACGAAGGCATCAAAAATTTCTGATTTATATTAAAGGCTGGATTTCTTCCAGCCTTCTTTAATTTTATGCCACTTGAAAATCTGCTTTATTCTTTCTCTTCGTTCAGGAATTTTTTCAAAAGAATAATATCATCTTTACTGCCTGCAAAAATTGGCGTTCGTTCGTGAAGTGACGAGGGAATTAATTCCAGAATTCTTTTTTCTCCATCGATAGCCATTCCCCCTGCAGCTTCAATGATAAACGAAAGGGGATTGCATTCGTAAACAAGTCGCAATTTACCTTTTGGATTCCTCCTGTCGCCCGGATACATAAAAGTACCACCGTACAATAGTGTTCTGTGGATATCGGCTACCATCGAACCAACATATCTCAACTGATACGGTTTGCCTTCAAACTTATTTGCCTGCAAATGCTTTATATACTTTTTCAATCCCTCACTCCATGAATTATAATTACCTTCATTAATACTGTAAATTCTGCCGCGTTCTGGAATTTTAATATTATCATGCGAAAGGAGGAATTCGCCAAAGGCTGGATCCAGCGTAAATCCGTATACACCGTGTCCTGCACTGTAGACAAAAATGGTTGAGGGACCGTATACAATATAGCCCGCAGCCACCTGCATGTATCCAGGTTGAAGACAGTCCTCAATTGTGCCAGGTCCATTACCCGGCGTAATGCGTCGGTAAATCGAAAATATTGTACCGATACTCACATTTGCTTCGATATTCGACGAGCCGTCTAAGGGATCAAACAAAAGAACATATTTCCCGATTTTTTGATGAGGTGGTAAGTGTATTATGTTTTCGTCTTCTTCGGACGCCATAACACAGAAGTGACCACCGTGATCCATTGCTCGAATAAGCATTTCGTGTGCGAAGATGTCAAGTTTTTTTACTTCTTCGCCGTGTACGTTGGTCTTTCCGGTAAAACCAAGAATTTCAACAAGTCCTGCTTTGTTTACTTCAAGAGAGATTACTTTGGCAGCAAGTCCCAATTGCAGTAGGATGGCCGACAGTTCTCCTGTAGCCTCAGGATGCAACTTTTCGCCTTCAAGGATATGACGGGGGAGCGTCATAAATTGCTTCAAGGGCATAACGCCTCCTGCATTAGTTTGTTTTAATTACTTCCTGATCTTTATATTGTAACTGATAAAGCTTGTAATAGATTCCCTTTCGAGCGAGCAATTCCTGATGCGTGCCGACTTCTTTCAATTCTCCTTTATGCATAACGAGAATTTTATCGGCATTCTGAATAGTCGAAAGACGGTGAGCTATTACAATTGAGGTTCTCCCCCGTAGTAATTTTTCTATTGCTTTTTGAATTAGAATTTCAGTTTCTGTATCGATGCTCGAAGTTGCTTCGTCGAGAATTAATATCCTGGGATTAAAAGCAAGGGCACGTGCAAATGAAATCAATTGTTTCTGTCCCACGCTTAAAGTAGCCCCTTTTTCTTTAACCGCCTCATTGTATTTCCCTGGCAGTTTCATTATAAAATCATGAGCACCCACTGTTCTGGCTGCATCAACTATCTGTTGTTCGCTTATCTCTTCGTTGCCGAGTGATATGTTAGATTTTATCGTACCCGAAAAGAGATATACATCCTGCAGAACAACTGAAATATATTTTCTCAAGTCTCTTTTATCAACTTTACTGATATCGATGCCGTCGAGACAAATGGTACCTTTTTCGATATCATAAAAGCGCGTTAGGACATTGATAATGCTCGTCTTACCTGCACCAGTAGCACCTACGATTGCCGCCGTTTCACCGGCGTTAATTTTAAACGAAATATCTTTCAAAACGTATTCGCCAGGATTATAAGCAAACCAGACATTCTTAAATTCAATTTCTCCTTTTACATTATTTAGTTTAATCGGATTGTCAGGATTTTTAACGAAAGTATTATCATCGAGTAGTTTGAATATTCTTTCTGAGGAAGCCATAGCAGTTTGGAGAATATTATATTTTTCGGAAAGGTCCCTTACCGGTCGCCAGAACATTTCTGTGTACTGGAGAAATGCAATTAGCACGCCGAGTGTAAGATTGTTTTGTACCACCTCGCCACCGCCGTACCAAATTATTAGTCCAATCGATATAGCACTTAAAAGTTCGACAAAAGGAAAGAAGATAGCATAGTAAAAAACCGACCGTATATTTGCATGTTTGTAATCTCTATTGATTGAAGAGAACTTTTTCAGTTCGTCTTCTTCTTTTGAAAAGAGCTGAACCACATTCATTCCGGTTATATGTTCCTGCATGTACGAATTAAGTCGAGCCAGGTGATACCTAACATCGCGATAGGCTTCTCTAACTTTTTTCCTGAATAAAAAAGTGGCATAAAAAAGAATCGGAATTACCGAAAGAGTAACAAGCGAAAGATCCCACGACATTGTAAACATAAAGAAGAAAATCCAAATAATAACAAAGACATCGCTAAAAACCGAGACGATTCCCGACGAAAACATTTCGTTTAGTGATTCTACGTCGTTTGTTACTCTCGTTACTATTCGTCCGATCGGAGTTTTGTCGAAAAATCTTAAAGCTAATTTTTCCACGTGACGAAAAAGTTGAACCCTGATATCGAAAATTATCTTTTGCCCCATCAATTCCGTAAAGTAAGTCAAAAAATATTGCACCACTGCTTGCGACAAGAGTGTTCCGAGCAAAAGTGCCGAGATTGTTATCAGTCCTTCGAAGTTTTTATTTGCAATATAATCGTCGACTGCAATTTTGGTCAGGTAGGGTCTAATTGAAGGCAAAATAGCGACCACAATATTCAAAAGAATTGCAAGGAATATATAACCTTTGTACGGCTTAACGTAAGTTAATAGCCGCTTCATTAATTTAGCGTCGTAGGCTTTCCCTAATATTTCATCGTCTTTTCTGTTATCGGTCATTAAATTACTTTATAGTAGTTCCTGTTTTCGAAAAATGAGTTAATATTTTCTGCGGTGGTTTCGAGAATCCGCTCGATCGCTTCATGTGAATCGAAAGCCATGTGAGGAGTTAAAATAACATTTTCGCGCCTTAGCAAAAGATTTCTTTTGAAAATTGCATCGATCTTTTCGAGTTCGACGTTTTTTGTAAGCATTTGATTTTCTTCTTTCAAAAGCTCTTCGCCTTCAAAAACGTCCAGGCCGGCTCCACCAAAAATCCCTTTGTCGATTGCATAATAGAGCGCCTGAGGTTCGATAAGACCACTACGTGCGGTATTTATAAAAAGTGCGCCTTTTTTAACAAGCTCAATATTGTTCATATTGATCAAATGATGAGTGCTTTCGTTATAAGGGCAATGAAGTGTAATTATATCGGAGGATTTCAACAGGGTACTTAAATCGACATATTTGAAATCAAGAAGTTCTTCCAGAATATGATTTTGTTTTACATCGTAAGCAAGAACTCTCATACCGAATCCTCTTGCAATTTTCATGACGTGCACGCCAATACTGCCGGCGCCAATTACACCCAGTGTTTTGTTTCGTAAATCGAAACCTCTCAAACCTTCGAGCGAAAAATTACTTTGCTGTGCCCTGACGTATGCTTTGTGAATGTTTCTCGATAAAGTCAGAATTAATGCAAATGTATGTTCAGCTACTGTATTTTCACCGTAGTAAGGCACATTTGCTACAGCTATTTTCTTTTTCTTTGCATAGACTGTGTCGATATGATTATACCCCGTACTCCTTGTGGCAATCAGTTTAAGTTTCTTTGCCTTGTCAAGGATTTTCTTATCCACTTTGTCATAAATAAAGACCGATAGAACATCGGCATCTTTAATAACTGGATTATCGGGAGAGAGTGTGTCCTTGTAGAAAAAGAGTTCATACTTATTTTTATCGAGCTTTCTATTTATGTAGTTTTTTTCTTTAGACGGTATTGAAAAAAAAGCGACTTTTATTTTTTTCATATAAATTTCCCCTCAATTTAATTCTTTTAATTCTTCTTCGAGCAGCTGCTTGTAGTGGAGGTCGGCATAAATTCCGCCTAATGCTACAAGTTCATCATGAGTTCCTTCTTCAGCTACTTTACCGTTATCAAGCACGAATATTTTATCCGAGTCTTTTACAGTTGAAATTCTGTGGCTGATAATTATGCTTGTTCTGTTTTTCATGAATTCTTTCAAGCCTTTAAGGATTTCCTCTTCAGTATGGGTATCGATGGCAGAAAAAGAATCGTCGAGTATTAAAATTTTTGGGTCGATTGCAAGAGCTCTGGCAAGCGATGTTCTTTGTTTCTGCCCACCTGAAAGAGTAATACCGCGTTCACCTAAAATAGTATCGTATCCTTTGGGAAAAGATTCAACGTCTTTTGCCAGTTGAGAAATTTGAGCAGCATATTTAATCAATTCCTCGTCTTCTTCGCCATTACCGTAAATAATATTTCTGGCAAGAGTATCCGAGAATAGAAATGTTTCCTGAGGAACAAAACCGATATTTTTTCTGAGGACCTTAAGAGGTATTTTGCGTACGTCCACTCCATCAATTGTAATCATACCTTCTGTTACGTCATAAAATCGTGGAATTAAATTTACCAGCGTGGTCTTACCGCTTCCGGTCTTGCCTATAAATGCAACAGTTTCGCCTTTGTTTATTTTCAGATTGATGTTATTGAGTACAGGCGGAAGAAAATCGTTATATCTGAAACTTACATTTTTGAATTCTATTTGTCCTTCGATATTTTCTATTGAGTAATCGGTTTGTTCGCTGTCGATAATTTCATACGGTTCGTTAAAGAATTTTAACAGGCGTTTCATACTAGCATCGGCTTGCTGCACCAGATTGGCCACAAATCCAAAAGATATCATTGGCCAGATCAACATTGAAAGATAAGATATAAATGCAACTATAATACCGAGCGAAATTTCTCCGTCGATTACCATCCTGCCACCAACAAAGATTACAATAATGGCAGAAAAACCTGCGATAATAAAAAAGATAGGATGAAAAAGCGCCTGAAGCCTTACAAGGTCCATCTTCCTTTTCAGATATTCTTCGCTTTGTTTAGTAAATTCTTTTAACTCATAATCTTCTCTGACGTACGATTTTATAACTCTGATTCCCGAAAAATTTTCCTGAGCCTTTTCAGTTAACTCGGAAAATTTTTCCTGTATCCGTGTATATTTTAAATGGACTTTTTTCATAACGATATAAACCAGATACGACAGAAAAGGCAGCGGCAGAAGCACATAAAAAGTGAGCAGAGGACTTAAAGAAATCATAATTGGAATTATCATCAGGAATAATGTGCCATTGTCAATCGAATACATTACTGCCGGGCCAACGAACGACCGCACCGCATTAATATCGTTTGTTGCGTGCGACATTATATTTCCTGTTGAATTGTTCTGGAAAAATCGTAAGGGCAGCTTTTGGATGTGTTCCCAGAAATCCTGTCTCAGGTCGTATTCAATTTTTCTGGAAGCGACAATAATTGTTTCGCGAATGAAAAACTGAAACACACCAGCAATTAAAGTAATGCCGACAGTATACAGGGCATAGTTAAAAATGAGGTGGGTATCCAGATTGTTTCCGAGCAAATTTATGCTGTCTTTTATCAGAATTGGTACTAAGACAGTAGCCACATTAGAAATCAGTATAAAGAGAATTCCAAGCAGGTAACTGCTTTTATACCGGAGAAAGTATTTTTTTAAATAGATTAAATTTCCGAACAACTTTTCGAAAGTCCTTTCTGGTAGTAAACAACCGTAAAATAGAAATAATTCCTCTTAAAGTTGTCAGCCGATAATTTCGAAGCCGGTATATTTTTGCAAAGCTTTTGGAACAATAACTTTTCCTTCGGGCGTTTGATAATTTTCGAGTAAAGAAACCATAAGTCGGCTGGTAGCCAGTCCACTGCCATTCAATGTATGAACGAATTCTGTTTTTTTAGAACCCTCTCGTTTGAAGCGAATGTTAGCTCTTCTGGCCTGAAAAGCTTCGAAATTACTGCACGAAGAAGCTTCGAGCCACTTTTTTTCCGCAGGCGACCACGTTTCGATATCGTAACATTTAGCTGCAGAAAAACTGAGATCGCCTGTACACAAAAGAATAATTCTATAAGGAATATTAAGTGCTTGCAAAATGTCTTCGGCGTCCTTAACCAGTCCTTCCAGTTCCTCGTAAGAATCTTCTGGTTTTGTAAACTTAACCATTTCGACTTTATTAAACTGGTGGACGCGCAAAAAGCCTTTTGATTCTTTGCCGTAAGATCCGGCTTCGCGCCTGAAACATGGTGTATAACCGACATATTTTATCGTCAGCTCGGTTTCACTCAATACTTCGTTACGATGTATATTGGTAATCGGGACTTCTGCAGTAGGTATCGGATACAAGCCGTCTTTTTCAATATAATACATATCTTCTTCAAGTTTTGGAATTTGCCCTGTGCCTTTCATCGAATCTCTGTTTACGAGAATCGGCGGAAGAATTTCTTTATAGCCGTGTTTCTGTAAATGGAAATCGAGCATAAAATTAATCAGAGCGCGTTCGAGTGTAGCGCCGGCTCCTTTATAAAGCGGGAATCCCGAACCTGAAATTTTTGTACCCCTTTCAAAATCAAGTATGTCGAGCTTTTTACCAAGTTCAATATGGTCGAGTATTTCGAAATCGTTCTCAAAGCTAAATCCTTCAGGCAACCATCTTCTCACTTCAACATTTTCTTCAGCGCTTCTACCCACAGGGACCGATTCGTGCGCCAGGTTAGGAGTCCATCTCAAAATTTCATCGAGTTCCTCGTCAATTTTACGAAGTTCATTATCGAGTGCTGCAATTTCGTCCCCAACTCTTTTCATCTCTTCGAAAACAGATGCAGTATCTTCACCCTTCTTTTTCAAAATTGGAATTTGAGAAGACACTTTATTCCTGAGCGCTTTTAATTCGTCATTTCGCGCGATTATTTTCCTTCTTCTTTCATCGAGTTCAAGAATTTGCTCCACATTATCAGGAGCGCCCTTGTCTCGTAATCCTTTCCTTACTAAGTCCGGATTATCTCTAATAAATTTGATATCGAGCATCTGCGATTCCTTTTTATTGCACTACAATATTATAAATTTTATTTGGCACATATATTTCTTTAATTATCTTTTTACCATCGACATAACTTTTAATTTTGTCGTCGTTAAATACAATATTTCTTACATCTTTTTCCGGTGTATCGACGGGCAATTCAATTTTAGCTCTTACTTTTCCATTTACCTGCACAACAATTGTCACGGTTTCGTTTACCAGTGCCGCAGAATCCGCTTCGAACCAAATCTGCTCTTCATAAATTGATTTTTGTTTGCCCAGTATACTCCAGCATTCTTCTGCAAGATGAGGAGCCAGCGGCGCCAGCATTGATGCTAATCGTTCGAGCGTATATAATTGAATTTCTTTTCTGCAATGCTCAATATTTTTGAGGTCATTTAGTAATTCCATCAAAGCCGCAACCGCTGTATTAAATCTGAAGTTATCAATTTCCGTATCTACTTTTGCCAGCGTTTGATTGACTTTTTGATAAATTTTTTTCTCTTCATCGGCAAGTTCATTTAATAAGTATTTATTTTTTACAGGAGTGTCGGTAGCAATTCCTTTATAGTTATTAAAGAGAGTATAGACTCGTTGAACAAATCGGTCGACTCCAACTATTCCTTTATCGCTCCAGTCGCCCCCGAGTTCATAAGGTCCCATAAACATTAAATACATACGAAAAACATCCGAACCGTATTTCGACAGGAATTCATTCGGGTCGACCACGTTGCCTTTCGATTTAGACATTTTTGCGCCTTGATTCGTAATCGTACCCTGATGAATTAATTTCTGGAACGGCTCGTCACTGTTAACCAATCCAATATCTCTAAGAAACTTATGGATAAAGCGTGCATAGAGCAAGTGCATCGTAGCGTGTTCAGCTCCTCCGACATAAACGTCGACAGGCACCCACTTGTTTGCCAGTTCCGTATCGAACATACCATCTTTGTAATTTGGGTCGAGGTAACGTAGATAATACCATGACGAATCGACAAAAGTATCCATTGTATCGGGATCTCTTTGGGCTGGCGCTCCACATTTTGGACAGGTTGTTTTTATAAATTCATCACAACTTGCAAGGGGCGAGCCACCGTCGGGTTTAAAATTCACTTCATACGGAAGCACTACCGGAAGCTGGTCTTCAGGTACAGACACTTCGCCGCACTTATCGCAATGAATAATGGGAATGGGTGTACCCCAGTATCTTTGACGAGAAATCAGCCAGTCTCTCAATCTATAATTAACCGTTCTTTTGCCGAGTCCCTCTTTTTCAATATCATCAGAAATTTTTTCGATACCGACATCGGATCTGAGGCCGTTATACTTTCCTGAATTAATCATAATGCCAACATCAGTATAAGCTTGTTTCAATTCATCGTTTTCGCCAGTGCCGGGTTGAAGAATTACTTTTTTGATGGGCAGATTAAATTTTTTAGCAAATTCGAAATCACGTTCGTCGTGACCAGGCACTGCCATAACGCAGCCTGTGCCGTATGTTGCCAATACATAATCGGCAATCCAGATTGGCACCTTTTCACCATTAATTGGATTAATAGCATAAGCGCCTGTTGGAACTCCCGTTTTTTCTTTTGTTGTGGATGTTCTCTCAACTTCGGTTAGAGATCTAATTGATTCGATATACTTTTCAACCGATTCTTTAAATTCTGGTTTAGTTATTTTTTGTACAAGTTCATTTTCCGGCGCAAGGACAACATAAGTGACTCCGAAAAGTGTATCGGGTCGGGTTGTGAATACTCTAATTTTTTCATCCGACCCTTCGATTGCAAAATCGATTTCGGTTCCATAGCTTTTTCCAATCCAGTTGATTTGCATGGTTTTGGTTTTTTCGGGCCAGTCGATTTTATTTAATCCTTCGAGCAATTCGTCTGCGTATTCGGTTATCTTAAAGAACCACTGAGTCAGGTTTTTTTGAATAACTGTAGTGCCACATCTTTCGCAGCCGCCGTCGCTGAGCACCTGTTCCCTCGCCAGAACTGTCTGACACGAAGGACACCAGTTAACAGGTGCATTTTTTCTGTATGCTAAACCTTTTTTATATAACTGTAAAAAAAGCCATTGATTCCATTTATAATATTCCGGCACGCACGTCATCAATTCTGCATCCCAGTCGTACATTCCTCCCATTCTTTCGAGCATTGCACGAATGTCTTTAATATTTTTAAGAGTACTGTCCTGCGGATGAATGCCTGTTTTAATTGCATAATTTTCGGCAGGAAGGCCAAACGCATCGTAACCAATTGGCTCAAATACATTAAACCCTTTCAACTTTTTATAGCGCGCAAACGTGTCAGTTGGTCCATAATTGTACCAGTGTCCAATGTGCATCTTAGCCGCCGAAGGATAAATAAACATTACAAGTACATAA
This sequence comes from Melioribacter sulfuriphilus, assembly GCF_052656625.1. Lineage (NCBI taxonomy): Bacteria > Pseudomonadati > Ignavibacteriota > Ignavibacteria > Ignavibacteriales > Melioribacteraceae > Melioribacter > Melioribacter sulfuriphilus. The sequence goes on from NZ_JBQXXK010000004.1 coordinate 394,656, forward strand.
AGTTTATTGTCAATCTTTGTTAAATCGGTTTTAAATACTTTTTTGTCTTTCCAATATTTTTGCCACTTAAGTTCGATCGATTCAAAAGGATATTTCATATTACACACAAAAATTGTTATAAATTGAACTGAAACTTATCAAAAATGGGCTGGTTAATCAAGAATCGTAAAATTATTCGACAATCTATCGATGATTGCCTGCCGAATCGTGCCGTTTTGTTGCTCGCCTATAATTGTAGTTGAATTTTGTTATTTTTGAGTATAACAATAAAAGGGTGAGATGAAAAAATTAGCTGTAGTTGCTCTAAGCGGAGGAATGGATAGCTGTGTTACAGCAGCAATTGCCAAGAAGGAATACGAACTGGCACTCCTGCACATAAATTACGGACAGAGAACCGAGAACCGGGAATTAAAGGCTTTTAATGACATTGCAGAATTTTACAATGTTAAACATAAATTAGTCATCGATTATACTCATTTTTCGAAAATTGGCGGTTCATCTTTAACCGATAAGAAGATTGAAGTGTCCCGCGCCAACATTGAGAGCAGAGAAATTCCCACTTCATACGTTCCATTTAGAAATGCAAATATACTATCGGCCTGTATAAGCTGGGCTGAAGTTTTAAAAGCCGAAGCTGTTTTTATTGGGGCAGTTTACGAAGATGCCAGCGGCTATCCTGATTGCCGTCCAGAATTTTTCGAAGCTTTTGAAAAGATGGCAGATCTTGGTACAAAACCCGAAACAAAAATTAAAATTCATACTCCAATTATTCATCTTTCCAAAGCGGAAATAATTAAAAAAGGAGTGGAACTCAACGCGCCATTACACTTAACCTGGTCGTGTTATCAGAATGAAGACGAGGCTTGTGGCGTTTGCGACAGTTGCGCTTTCAGACTTCGTGGTTTCCAAATTGCTGGTATTGAAGATCCGATTCCATACAAAATCCGTCCTGTGTATAAAAAATAAATTAAGAATCTGAGATCATGAAACTCGGGATATTGCAACCATACTATGAAAGATTACAAAAACTTTTTTCTTCATTACGAAACGAAATCAGCTAAAAATTTCGAAGACGATTATTTCGTTCTTATATTTAGTTTGACTTCTTATGTTGATGTTCAAAAAATACTTGCATTGAAAATCTATCAACGTCTGAAAAGTAATTAACTAATTTTGTACATCAGAAAATTCAATTGGTATAAAAATTTTCAAGCAAAGAAAAGCAGAGGTTAATTTATGAATGAAAAGCAAAAAATACTTGAGACATTTCCGAATCCCAATCCAGAAAGAGATTACATAATTATCCATACTGCCCCGGAATTTACATCACTTTGTCCCAAGACCGGTCAGCCCGACTTTGCAACTATAATCTTAGAATATATCCCCGACAAGCTTTGCGTCGAGTTAAAATCATACAAGTTCTATCTCCAATCATTCCGTAACGACGGCATCTATTTTGAAGCAGTCACAAACAGAATTTTGAACGACCTTGTGGAGGTGCTTCAACCACGTAAAATGAAATTGACGGCTAAGTTTAATACACGCGGCGGAATTCATTCTGATATTATTGCGGAATATCAGAAAGAGCAATAGCCAAAAGCTATTGGAATTAATAACCGATCGCAAATCTGATCAAAAAAACGTGAGGTCACACAATGGCAAAACGGAAAATCAAAAGAAGCTGGGCTGAACCATTTAAAATCAAAATGGTCGAACCCATTAAAATGACTACGCGCGAATACCGTGAAAAGTGCGCTAAGGAAGCCGGCTATAATACCTTCCTCCTACGATCCGAAGACGTTTATATCGACCTGCTTACAGACAGCGGTACCAACGCCATGAGCGATTATCAATGGGCGGGCTTAATGATGGGCGACGAAGCTTATGCCGGCAGTAGAAATTTTTACTACTTATGGGACAACATTAAAAAATATTACGGTATGCCCTTTTTCGTCCCTACTCATCAAGGCAGAGCAGCCGAGCATATTATTTCAAAAATTATGATCAAGCCCGGCGACTATATCCCAGGCAATATGTACTTCACCACTACACGTTTACATCAGGAACTTGCCGGCGGTACTTTCGTCGACGTAATTATCGACCAGGCTCATATTCCTCAGAACAAACATCCCTTCAAAGGCAATATCGACACAGATAAGTTAGAAGATTTGATTAAAAAAGTTGGTGCAAAAAAAATTCCATATATCAGTATGGCTGGACCGGTCAATATGGCGGGAGGGCAACCTTTTTCGTTGCAAAATCTTAAGGAGGTACACAAGATTGCCAAGAAACACGGAATAAAATTATGGTTCGATGCAACTCGTGCAACCGAGAACGCATATTTTATCAAAGTCCGGGAAAAAGGATATGAAAATAAATCGATAGAACAGATACTAAAAGAAATGTGCAGCTATTTCGATGGTCTCTGGGTTAGTGCAAAGAAAGATTTGATGGTAAATATCGGCGGATTTTTAGCTACACGCGACAAAAAAGTTTACGAAGAAGCACGCAATATGGTAGTAGTGTATGAAGGTCTTCACACTTACGGAGGACTGGCAGGCAGAGACATGGAAGCTATGGCAAGAGGAATTGAGGAAATGGTAAAATTTGAAAATGTAAGTTCACGCGTTGGACAGGTGGAATACTGTGGCAAGCAACTCGAAAAATATGGCATCCCACTTGTTTATCCCTTTGGAGGTCATGCTATTTTCCTGGACGCAAAAAAATTCTTGCCTCATCTCAAACAGGATTTATTCCCTGCACAATCCTTAGCTGCCGAAATTTATATTGATAGTGGTGTAAGAGGAATGGAACGCGGAATTGTTTCTGCAGGCAGAGATCCCAAAACAGGCGAGAACCGTTATCCCAAACTCGAACTGGTTCGCTTGACTTTCCCGCGCCGCGTTTATACCCAATCCCACATCGACGTTACAGTTGAATCGATAGCTCAGGTTTATCAGGACAGAAAGAAAATTAAAGGATTAAAAATGGTCTACGAACCAAAATATTTGAGATTCTTCCAGGCAAAATTCGTAAAATTGTAAAGTCATTTTTTAAAAATGTTTACGGGACTGGCAAAAGTTAATCCGACGGACTGTCAGTCCCGATTATTTAAATATGAACGAAGCACTCAAATTAAAAGAAATATTTATAGCGGAACGACACCTCCTTTTCAACGATGATGATCTTCTGAAAGATGCTTTTCAATTTTCGATTCGATGGAGCGTCCTCGTCGAAGAATTTATTCTCAGAACTTTAAAAGACATCAAACTTGATTGCGCTATTGCTGCAGTCGGTAGTTTTGCAAGACGTGAACTTTCTCCATATTCAGATATCGATATAATGTTTATCTACGACAAAGTGCCTCGCAACGACAATATTATTAAACAGTGCGTAACAATTCTCTGGGATACCGGTATCGAAGTTTCTCACACTGTCAGGGATTATTCTGATATAAATAAATTTTTAAAAGAAGACCTTCATGCATTCACACAATTTTTCGAAACACGATTCATTTGCGGCAACGACGACATTTATAAAGAATGGAATAAAAAAGTTTTGAGTTCTCTCAAGCAGGAAACAAAAAAGAATCTGATAAACGAATATTTCGTTGATATAAACCTCAGATATCAAAAGTATGGCTCTTCTGCAAAAGTACTCGAGCCAAATGTGAAATATACAGCTGGTGGTCTGAGGGACCTGCAAGTTTTGCAATGGATCTATTCTCTCAAGAACGATATAATTATTGATACACAGAAAGAAGTTACACAAACCGAAGTCTTTCTCGAACTTCTTAAAAAAGATAAAATAATTATTCCCAAAGCAGCAAAGAGATTATTTGAAAGTTACAAGTTCATATTAAACACAAGAAATCATCTTCATCTAATCTCCGGTCATAAAAACGACCGTCTTGAATTCAGCGATCAGGAAAAAATTGCCCTTCGGCATGGCTATACCGAGAGCAACTGGAAGGAATATATGCGTCGCTATTTTGATTCGGCTAACGTTATAAAACGTTTTACAATAACTATGTCAAAGCGCTTCGAAGATGAGATGTCTAAACCGATTTCAGATTATCTTTCCATTCCGCTCGATGAAGATTTTACAATGAAGGGCAATATAATTTATCTTGCAAGCGACATTGAACTTACAATGTCGGTAATACTCCGGGCATTTTATTATCGAGGGTTACACGACGCTCGTTTTGACGACGTTCTCCGTTCAAAAATTATCGAAGCCGTTGTCGACCTGGAAGAATCGAATGAAACCGAACATCAATCTTCCGTCTTTTTCAGAGAAATTCTCAGGCTACCTAAAAATGTGAGTAAAACACTAAATGTAATGAACGAGCTGGGGGTACTTGGCGCATTCCTGCCTGAATTTGGTGAGTTAGTAAATTTTTTTCAACCTGGCGTCTATCACTGCTATACAGCCGACGAGCATACATTAATCGCATTGACTAATCTCGAAAATCTCAGCTACGAATCAAATACACTAAGTCGTCTCTTCTTGAGTATAAAAAACAAAGATATTCTTTACCTGGCTGTGCTTTTCCACGATATTGCAAAACCGATCACTATTTCCGGACACGAAATTATTGGTGCTGAAATTGCAAGTTCTGTAATGGAAAAGCTCGGATATAGCACGGAAGAAATTCAAAAGGTTCAGTTCCTTGTTCGACACCATCTTACAATGGAACAGGTTGCATTCAGAAGAAACTTAAACGACCCGACAACATTGAATCTATTTTCAGATTTATTCCCGGATACCGAACTGCTCGATCTTTTATATCTTCTTACGTATGCCGATCTATCAGCAGTTTCTCCTGTTGTATGGACACAGTGGAAAGGCGAACTGCTCTACGAACTTTATCATAAAACCAAACGAATGCTCGAAGAAAGAATTACTGGCGAAGAACTATTAGCTTCGAGTATGCTCGAAATAATGGAGCAATCGGAGGTCTTTTTAGACAAAACTGTCAAAGAGCATATTGAATCGATTGACGATCTGGGTTACTTACAATTTTATTCTGCTGAAGAAATTAATCAACACATTGAAGAAATCGAGAAAGGTTCCAAAGTTTCTGTCTTTTTCAAAGAAGAGGCAGGTTATACATCGATTACCGTAATTACGCGTGATTCCGATGCCCTCCTTTCGAGGCTTTGCGGTGCATTGTCAATCAACGATCTGAATATTCACGATGCAAAAATATTTACTCGCAAGGACGGAATTGTAATCGATAATTTTAATGTAACAGATTTCAGAACAAATGAAGCTGTGGATAAATCCCGCTACGAAAAGATAAAGTCAGATTTAATTTTAGCTGCCTTAAACGAGCTTCAGATAACAAAAGAATTCAACCGTATTAAATCCAAATGGTGGCGTCTCGAAAACAAACTATTCAAGCGTAAAGGCAAAGTTAAGATTGTTTTTGAAAAGCACGATAGATACACAATCATTGATGTATTTTCACCGGATCGGCTCGGGTTATTATATCAGATTACGCGAAAAATGAACGAACTTGGTCTATCGATTTACTTTGCAAAAATCAATACAAAGGCCGACGATATAGTCGATTCGTTTTATATCCTCGACCGCCATAAACGGAAAGTATCCGCCAACGATTACGAATTAATCATTCAACAACTAACGGAAACAATCGAAGAAATGTTATAGGAGGTAAATTGAATTTTATGAACAGAACAAACCCAATCGGATTTTTCGATTCGGGTATCGGAGGTCTTACGGTTGTAAGAGCAGTTACCAACTTGATGCCTAATGAAAACATAGTTTATTTCGGAGATACCGCAAGAGTACCCTATGGAAATAAATCCAACCATACGGTAATTGAATATTCAATTCAGGCGGCAAATTTTCTCCTTAGAAAAAATATTAAACTGCTTGTAGTAGCTTGCAATACTGCTTCGTCGGTAGCACTCAATGAATTACGCAAATTACTGACGGTGCCTGTAATCGGAATGATTGAGCCGGGTTCACAAATGGCTTTAGCAGAATCACGAAATCGCAAAATAGGAGTTATTGGCACTTACGCTACTATTAACAACAAAGCTTATTCGAAACAATTAAAAAAACTTGACCCGAAAGTTCAAGTTTACGAAAAAGCCTGTCCTCTGTTTGTACCGTTGGCCGAAGAAGGTATGACCAACCATAAAGCAGCTGAATTGATTGCCAGAGAATACCTGACAGAATTAAAAGAAAAAGATATCGACACTCTCGTACTGGGATGCACTCACTATCCTCTCCTGAGAGATACAATTCAAAAAGTGATCGGCAAAAAAGTTAAATTGATTGATTCCGGCACCCCAGCAGCCATGATTGTTGAAGATTATCTTAACGGCAGACAACTGCGCAATAACTCCGTTCATGAAGGGAAACACGAGTATTATGTAAGCGACCTGCCATCAAAATTCAAATTAATAGCAGAGCGCTTCCTGGGCAAAAAAATTAACAACATTCATAAAGTGGAGCTTGAAGAATTAACTAATGCATGAGATGATATTTTTTTGAAATTCGCTTTTTGTAGTTTTTTAGAAATTGCTAATAATCTTATGTAAGGAGAAAATTCATTTCCAAATTTAGTAGACGAATTCATCTAACAAACAGCAGGCCACATTAACAAAACATTTTGAATTGATATTCAAATTGTCTGAGTCTGTATAAAACCGCGTAGCCCGACAAAAAACGTTTATTCAACTTTAATAATTAAATGAAATGGACGCTGAAAGCATCAATTAATAATACTTTATGCCTTCATTGTATATTTGTAAAGCTACAAATTTGGCAGTTAGCTAATTTTTATAATTAAAATAATATGCAAAAAAGGATATCAAAAAAATTATTAATGTTATCAACTACTCATTTTTGTAGTGCAACTTTAACATCATTAGTCCGCTTATAGTTTTAGCATCTACGATTTCGCCCTTAAGAATTTTTTCTTCAGCTTCTTCGAGTGTCATTTCGAGCAATTCCATATCCTCTTCACCTTCTTCGCGTGCATGTTCTCCATCTATCAAATTTTCTGCAAGGAAGATATGAAGCACTTCATTGCAAAAGCCAGGGGTAGTATAAATTTTTCCTAATTTAATAACTTTCTCTGACGAATAGCCAGTTTCTTCTTTGAGTTCTCTTAAGGCACATTTTTGTGGGTCTTCGCCTTTGTCGAGTTTACCGGCGGGCAATTCGATAACAAATTCGTTATGCGGATATCTGAATTGTTTTACAAAAATAATCTTCCCGTTTGACTTCAGCGGAAGAACGACGGCTCCTCCCGGATGAACCGCAACCTGACGCGTTGCCAGATTACCGCTGCCGTTATACTGAATATCGTCAACTTTTACGCTGAATACTTTTCCTTCGAAAACTATATTGCTTTTTATTACTTTGAAATTCATTCGTTCCTCTTATTAAATTAGTTCCGCTCCCGCTTGTATTTATGCTGCTTCAAAAAATTGTCTCCCGCTTTATAACAAACATATAATTAACCGCCAAGACGCAAGACGCTTCTAAGAAAATTCCCGGCGTTTTCCTGCGAACTCGGCGGTTAATTATTTACGTTGAAAAATTCAGTTTCAGACCGACGATGAATCGACAGTTAAACCTGATTCGAAAGATAGCCGTCGAGACCCATTTGAGAAATTTGAGCGCGCTGCTTTTCAGCCCATTCAACGTGTCCTTCTTCCATCTTTAGAATTTTGGTCAACAATTCGGCTGTCGATTCGTCGCCAACTTTACGCGCTAGAGCAATGGCGTCGTTATAAGCTTTTACCGCGTCAGCTTCGGCTTCCTGGTCGTTGTTGATAAAATCCGGGACCGATTTCCCGATATTCATTTTTTTCAATTTGTTAACTACCGGAGTGCCTTCGAGAAACAGAATTCTTTGAATGAGCCATTCTGCATGGTGCATTTCGTCGATAGCCTGTTTTTCGATGGCTTCGTGCAATTTTCCGTAGCCCCATTGTTCGCACATTTCGGAATGAACCATATACTGGCTAATGGCTGTTAATTCGTCAGCCAATAAATCGTTCAATACATCGAGTAATTTTGCATCTCCTTTCATCTTTACATCTCCCAATTATTTTGTGAGTTATTCATTTAATATTTTCTCTATTTTGTTCAGCTCTTCCGAACTAAATTCAAGATTGTCGAGCGCTTTGACGGCGTCTTCGATCTGTTCCACTTTGCTTGCGCCGATTAATGCGGAAGTAATAACCGGTTTTCGCAATACCCACGCTATTGCCATTTGAGCCAAAGTTTGATTTCTGCCTGCGGCTATCTCGTTCAGTTTTTTCACTTTTTCAAGTTTATCCTGAGTAATTCTTTCGGGTTTCAAAAAGCCCCACGGTTTGGAAGCGCGCGAACCTTCCGGAATTCCTTTTAAATATTTATCGGTAAGCAGTCCCTGTTCCAGCGGAGAAAATACGATGGCTCCAACTCCTTCCTTTTCGAGCAAGTCGGTTAAACCGTCTTCAATCCATCTGTCGAACATACTGTAACGAGGTTGATGAATTAATAAATGATGACCCATTTGCTTCAGGATATCGACCGCCTTTTTAGTTTCTTCGGGCTTGTATTGTGAAATTCCGACATACAAAGCTTTTCCGCTTCTTAAAATCTGGTCGAGCGCGCCCATTGTCTCTTCCAGAGGAGTTTCAGGGTCGGGACGATGATGATAAAAAATATCGACATACTCCAATCCCATTCTTTTAAGGCTTTGATCGAGGGATGCGATCAAATACTTACGCGAGCCGAAGTCTCCGTAAGGGCCCGGCCACATTCCCCATCCCGCCTTTGTGGAAATGATTAATTCGTCTCTGTAAGGCTTCAAATCTTTTTTCAAAATGACCCCGAAGTTTTCTTCTGCGGAGCCCGGAGGCGGTCCGTAATTGTTTGCCAGATCGAAATGAGTAATGCCGAGATCGAACGCGCGGCGTACAATAGCCCGCCCGTTTTCGAAAACGTCGACTCCGCCAAAGTTATGCCACAATCCCAATGAAATTGCCGGTAGTTTTAAGCCGCTCTTCCCGCAGCGGTTGTATTTCATTTTGTCGTATCTGTTTCCGGAAGCTAAATATTCCATTTTCCCTCCGTTTCTTGAAAAATAACCATACAAAGATAATCTAAATTTTATTTAAATTTTAGTGGGAATTCTCTAACGAGCATCAGATATTTGAGTGTGTCCATAATTATTGAGAACAGAATAAATTATTATTAAACAAAGTAATTTTTTATATGGAAATGTATTAGCGTTGATTTTCGCAGAATCATTAATGCAGCGTATAGCATGAATGGCGGATAAGAATTATTATTCATATTTATCGCGTTTGTACTTTTAGCTGTCCATCCGATCCGGAATAAAACTATTATATGATTAAAACAAAGTAATAAATTCCGGTTTCAATTCACAACGCGTCCGTCGAACAAATTTATTATTCTGTTTGCGAATTTCGTATATTCGGGCGAGTGGGTTACTTTCAGACTTCCGTAAAGATATAATGGATTTACTAATGGATCATCACAAAGATTTCATAGCTGTGTTATATTAAATACATATATAAAAAACGGAGAGCATCATTCATAATCATATATTGCTCTCCGCTAATTTCTATTAATCAATTATTCGCCTTATTTCATCAAAGTCATTTTACCGACTGCAGAATATTTTCCTGCGGTTAGTTTGTAAACATATGTGCCGCTCGGCAAATTACTTCCGTTAAATTCAACTTCATATTCTCCGGACGGTTTAACTTCGTTTACCAATTCTTTTATTTCTCTGCCAAGCACATCATATACTTTCAGTGTAACAAAGCTCGCTTCGGGCAAGCTAAATCTGATTTTCGTAGCGGGGTTAAACGGATTGGGATAGTTTTTAAATAAACTAAAATTATACTTCTCGCTATATACTTCAGAAAAATTATTTGCATTTAACTTCGGTAATGGATCTTGCATAATTCCTGCTGTTTCAACCTGAT